>JADFVY010000439.1 GCA_015222795.1 Pseudomonadota bacterium
AATCTAACGGATGGTACCCATGGGTACCATCCGTTAGATTTACTCCACTAGCGCTTCGCCACCGGGTTTGTGTTAGTTTTGGCGCCGGATCGGGATCCTCCGGCCCGCTTTCTTGCCAACCCTCACGGAGTTTCCCACCGGTGGAGTTCATCGCCGCCCCCCTGTTCTACGCTCTCGCCGTGCCGGCGGTGATTATCGCCGGTATTTCGAAGGCCGGGATCGGCGGGGGGTTGGGTATTGTAGCGGTGCCGCTGATGACGCTGGCGATCTCGCCGGTGCAGGCGGCGGCGATATTGCTGCCGATACTTTGCCTGATGGACCTGTTCGGGCTTTACGCCTATCGCGGAACCTGGGACCGGCGCAACATCGTGCTGATGTTGCCGGGCGCGCTGGTGGGCATCGTCGTGGGGGCGTTGGCGTTTCGCTATCTCAGCGACGATGTGGTGCGGCTTATCGTCGGCACGGTGGCGCTGGCCTTCGTTCTGTATCGCGTGGTCGGGGACGTCATTTTGCGCCGTGCGTCGGCGCAGCCCCGGACCGCCGGACCGCGCGGAATGTTCTGGGCCGGGCTGTCCGGCTTCACCAGCTTCGTCGCCCATGCGGGCGCCCCGCCGATCCAGGTGTATCTGCTGCCGCAGCGGATGGACAAGACGGTCTATGTGGGCACCATGACCCTGTTCTTCGCGGCGGTGAATTACACCAAGCTCATTCCCTACGGGTTGCTGGGCCAGTTGTCGGCGAACAACCTGGGCACGGCGCTGATGCTGGCCCCGGTGGTTCCCATCGGGATCTGGCTGGGCCTGCGTTTTCATCGCATGTTGAGCGAGGCCCTGTTCTATCGCGTTGTTTTCGGTATTCTGACCCTGACCGGGCTGCGGCTGATATGGAAGGGACTGGACGGGATGATTGGCGGATGAACGGGTCACTCGGAAAACTCGACAAACTGCCGCGCGTGGCGCTGGCGCATTTGCCGACGCCGCTCGAGGCGATGGATAATCTGGCGGCGGCGCTGGGGCGAACGGGTGGGCTGTATGTAAAGCGCGACGACTGCACGGGGCTGGCGTTTGGCGGCAACAAGGTGCGGCATCTGGAATTCTATCTTGGCGTGGCGCGGGCCCGTGGCGCCGACACGGTGCTGATTACCGGCGCCATACAATCCAACTTCTCGCGCTGCATGGCCGCCGCCGCGCGCAAGCTGGGCATGGGCTGCCATATCCAGCTCGAGGATCAGGTGCCCGACAAGGTGGGCGAATACCGGACGTCCGGCAATGTGCTGGTGGACAATATGCTGGGCGCGACGCTTCACGCCTACACCGGCGATCCCGAAGGCGCCAACCGGCGTATAGACGAGATCGCCGCCGCGTTGAAGGCCGAGGGGCGGAACCCCTATGTCGTGCCGCGTGGGGCCGGCCACAAGCCACTGGGCGCGCTGGGTTACGTGGTGGCGGCGCAAGAGATATTGACCCAGATCGGGGATCGGGGAATTCGCATTGACGAGATCGTCCTGGCCTCGGGCACCGGCGCCTCCCAGGCCGGGCTGCTGTTCGGTTTGCGGGCGCTGGGCAGCGATATCCGGGTCACCGGGGTCTGCGTGCGCGAGGAATCCGCGATCCAGAAGGCGCGTGTCGCCGGGCTCTGCGGTGGAATCGCGGAGGTGCTGGAGGTCGACCCCATCGTTCGCGACGGCGATGTCATCGCGATGGATGATTTTCTGGCGCCCGGCTATGGCCGGCTGAACGAGCCCACATTGCGCGCCCTGGACATGGCGGCGCGCCACGAGGCGCTGATCCTGGACCCGGCCTATACGGCGAAGGCCATGGCGACCGCCATCCTGCGCGCAAGAGAAACCGGGCCGGATTACGGCATCATGTTCCTTCATACCGGCGGCGAGCCCGGCGCTTTCGCCTATTCGGAAAGCCTGACGGCGGAACTGGAAAAGCTGAGGGCGGAAAAATAAACGCAAAGATGGACGGATAACGGGAATGCTTGGAAAACTCGACGACATGCCGCGTGTAACGCTGGGGCACTTGCCGACGCCGATTGAGGCAATGGATAATCTGGCGGCGGCGCTGGGGCGTGGCGGCGGTCTTTACGTCAAGCGCGACGACTGCACGGGGCTGGCGTTTGGCGGCAACAAGGTGCGGCAACTGGAATTCTATCTGGGCGAGGCGCGCTCGCAAGGCGCGGACGTGGTGTTGATCACCGGCGCGGTGCAGTCCAATTTCGTGCGCTGCGCGGCGGCCGGCGCGGTCAGGCTGGGCATGGACTGCCATGTGCAGCTTGAGGAAAGGGTGCCCGGCAAGTCGGGCGAGTACCGGACCTCCGGCAATGTGCTGCTGGATCGCATGCTCGGTGCGACGATCCATTCCTACCCGGACGGCGAGGACGAGGAAGGCGCCGACCGCCGCGTGCATGAAATCGCGGGAGAGCTGAAGGCCGACGGGCGGAAACCCTATGTCGTGCCGCTAAGCCCCGGCCACAAGCCGCTGGGCGCCCTGGGGTATGTGGATGCGGCGCGCGAAATCCTGGGCCAGATCGACAGCGGCGGAATCCATATCGACGAGATCGTCGTGGCCTCTGGCAGCGGCAGCACCCATGCCGGGTTGCTGTTCGGGCTCAGGGCGCTGGGCAGTGACATCCGGGTCACCGGGGTCTGCGTGCGCCGGGAAGCCGCGATCCAGAAGACGCGCATCGCGGATCGCTGCCGCGAGATTGCCGAACTTCTGGAAATCGCCCCCGCCGTTCGCGACGACGACGTCATTACGATGGACGAATTCCTGGCGCCCGGCTATGGCCTGCTGAACGATGCCGCATTGCGCGCCCTGGACATGGCGGCGCGGTACGAGGCGCTGATTCTGGACCCGGTCTATACCGCCAAGACCATGGCGGCCACCATTGCGCGCGCGACAGAGACCGGGCCGGACCACGGCATCATGTTCATCCATACCGGCGGCAACCCCGGCGCCTTCGCCTATTCCGAAAGCCTGACGGCGGCGCTTGAAAAATTGCGGGCAGGGGGAATTTCATGACTGAGTTCGGCAATACCCACGTAATCGATGATCTGAAATCCCTGAAGGCTATTTACGGCGAGCCGCCGTTGAACTCACTCGCCAAGGAGATCGATTACATCCATCCCCACTACCGCGCCTTTATTGAAGCCTCGCCCTTTGCGGCGCTGGCGACATCGGGCCCCGGCGGGCTGGACGCCACGCCACGCGGCGATGCGGCCGGATTTATTGCCGTGGAGGATGAAAAGACCCTGCTGTTGCCCGACCGGCTCGGCAACAACCGGATCGACAGCCTGCGCAATATCGTCACCGATCCACGGGTGGCGCTGCTGTTCCTGATACCGGGCAGCGGCAACACCCTGCGCGTGAACGGCCGCGCCGTCGTCTCGGTGGACCCGGCGCTTCTGGAACGGTTCGCCGTGCAAGGCAAACAGCCGCGTTCGATGCTGATCGTGACGGTGGAGGCGGTCTATTTCCAATGCGCCCGCGCAATCATCCGCTCGGACCTCTGGAACCCGGAAAAGCATATAGAGCGGGACGTCCTGCCCAGTGTCGGGACTATCCTGGCCGACCTGAGCAAAGGGCAAATCGATGGCGGCGCGTATGATCGCGAGTGGCCCGGACGAGTGAAAAAAACAATGTATTGAGGCGGTTTAATCGTCCCTCGGTCCAAGCCAGGTGACGATCCTGTCCCCGATTGGCGTTACCAGGTCGGGGGCGACAGCCAGCGGAATGAAC
>JADFVY010000440.1 GCA_015222795.1 Pseudomonadota bacterium
GATGTCGCCGGGGCACATCCAGTGGCGCATGCCATCGGCGTTCAGCCAGGCGTTGAACACGTCCTCGCGCCGGGCCGGCATTATTTTCGAAATCCGGACGGTCGGAACCGTCGCTATCGTTTCCGTGGTCATTTGTCTTTTCTCCTCTCTTGTTTCCTCGTTTTGGTTTTGTTGTTGCGCAAGAATCCGGCCAGCGCATCCAGCCGGCCTTCCCAGAATTCGCGGTAGTGATCGATCCAGTCACTGGCGGCGGCCAGCGGCGCGCCATCGAAGCTGAGCCAATGTTCACGCCCCCGCACCTCGCGCCGCACCAGCCCCGCGCCCTCCAGCACTTTCAGGTGCTTGGACACCGCGTTCAGCGACATCTCGAAGGGTTCGGCGACTTCGCCCACCCGCGCGTCCCCCGCCGTCAACCGCGCCAGAATCGCCCGGCGGGTCGGGTCGGCCAGCGCGGCCAGGGTACGGTCCAGTTCCATATTGTTATATTCAACCATATGGTTGAACGTATAGATGAACGACGATGTTGTCAAGGCCGGTGGCCGGGCATGGGGCGCATGTATTATGCTGGACCGTCAATTCCAATTTAGAGAGGGAGGCCCGTTCATGGCCAAGGGATACTGGATCGGCCGCGTCGACGTGTCGGGCGCGGAGGCCTATCAGGAATATGTTAAAGCCAACGCCGTGGCTTTCACCAAGTTCGGCGCCCGCTTCATCATCCGGGGCGGCGCGTTCGAGATCCGGGAAGGAACCTCTCGGTCCCGCAACGTGGTCATCGAATTCCCGGACTACCAGGCGGCACTGGACTGTTACGATTCGCCCGAATACCGCCAGGCCATGTCGTTTCGCGAAGGCGCCTCCATCGCGGATATCGTCATCGTCGAGGGATATGATGGGCCGCAGCCCGGCGACTGACGCGCGTGTTTAGTAGCCCGCTGCGACCATATCGGGAATTTTCTGGTCGAACCCGCAGGACGGACAGGTAGTCTCGCCGAACGCATTGCATATCCAGCCTGCCAGTTCGGGGTCGTCGGCTTCGCTGCATTGCCTGTGGAGCCATGCACCAGCACCACGCAGGTCGGCGGGATTCGCCGGCACAATGGATGATCGCGCGGCCGGCAGCTTTTTGATCTATTCCTCCGCAGTGACGAAGAAACCGGATTCGCCGATAACGACATACAGGAAGGTCTGGCAATTTGAGCATGCGACCTGCAACTCGCCGTTGACCAAGCCGTCCAGTCGCCGCCCCCATACCGCATCACCATCGAACGCCAGCGCCGATTCCATGAGGTAAATTCGATCCTGGCGAGACAGTTCCCCAGTCTTCAGTGTTTCGACGGCCAACTTGTGACATTGGTCGACTGTCTGCGAAAGCCCTTCCATGAATGCTTCCCGGGAGCCCTTAACGCCGTCGGAAATGACGATCGCGGCGGCGAGAAAAAGCGGCATGACTCGATTGGTGGGCGACCATCGAAGGGCCGCTTCCAGCAAAAATGGCAGGCATGGGAAGCTGGCTGAATAGACGGTATCCTGGTGGCAAATGCGGGACCAGAGCTCATCCCACGCCTCCGCGGTTTTGTCCGGCGACAGCTGTTGCAGCAATTGCGGGATATCGTCCGCCTTGCCATAAGCGTGATTAAGACTGCTCCAGTCGGGCCGATCCGCCAAGGTTTTCAACTCCTGCTTCACCAGTTGCAACCGGCAAGGATCGCACAAACCTCCGAAACGTCAAAGACAGATTACAGCAATAATGAGCCAATTCGCCTAAATCAGTTCCAACTGATCCCCCGCCCTTGGCGGGCGGCGGAAGCGGGTCTCGTCCACGGGCGGGTGGCCGTGGTTCAGGCCGTGCCGTTTGCAGGCCATGTGGAAGCGTTTGGCGATCTGGTCGGCGTAGGGGCCGGTGCCGGATTGCCGCTTGCCCCAATCGGTCTGGTACAGCTTGCCGCCACGGGTCTGGCGCACCAGGCTCATCACGCGGTCGGCGCGGTCCGGGTAGTGCTCGGCCAGCCAGTCGGCGAACAAATCCTTGATTTCATGCGGCAGGCGCAGCAGCACATAGCCCGCCGCGCCGGCGCCCGCCTCTGCCGCGGCCTTCAGGATAATTTCGATCTCATGGTCGTTGAGGGCGGGTAAGATGGGTGCTGCCAGCACCGTCACCGGAATGCCGGCCGCCGACAGCTCGCGGATTGCCTCCAGCCGCCGGGCCGGGGTGGGCGCGCGGGGCTCCATGCGCCGGGCAAGTGTGCGGTCCAGCGTGGTCACCGAGATCGCCACACGCAGAATCCCCTCGGCCGCCATGGGCGCGAGAATGTCCAGGTCGCGCAGAATCAGGTTCGATTTGGTGACGATGCCAACCGGATGCCGGTAATCGGCCAGCACTTCCAGAATCCGCCGGGTCAGGCGCCGTTCGCGCTCGATGGGCTGGTAGGGGTCGGTATTGGCGCCCAGCGCCAGCGTCGCGGCGCGATATTTCGGGTCGCGCAGCTCGGCCTCCAGCAAGGCCGGCGCATCCGGCTTCCAATAAAGTTTGGTTTCGAAATCCAGCCCCGGCGAATGCCCCAGATACGCATGCGTCGGCCGCGCGAAGCAGTATATGCAGCCATGCTCACAGCCCTTGTAGGGATTGACAGAGCGGTCGAAGGGAACGTCGGGTGACTGGTTGCGGGAGATGATTTTTCGCGCACTGTCGACACCCAGCGTGGTGCGCAGCGGCGCCATTTCCTTGTCGCCCAGCCCCCAGCCATCGTCGGTCGCTACCCGCATCTCGGGTTCAAACCGCCCGGTCGGGTTCCCCACCGCCCCGCGCCCCTTGCGCGCCCTGTCCGCCAGCTTTTCATCCATGGCCCGACCATAGAGAACAAAAGACGAACAATCAACCCGGGATCATCGTCGCCAACCCGCCAGGGTCCCGCCATTCGGCGCGGATGCGGTCTACTGTTTCGGCCGTCAGGTAGTTTCGGGTGCGGCCTTCGACATGGGCGATCAGGGCCTGGTCGCGGTTTTCGGCCGACCAGTCCTCGGTCGCCGCGGCGGCATGCTTGGCCTCGACGCGTTGTTTGCGCGACTGCACCCGCCATTTCGCCGACCATGTGGTGGAACGCAGCCAGGTCATGCGGCGCAAGGGCATCAGCCAGGGCTGTATCTCTTGCGCTAGCGTTGGCGGGATGCAGCCCAGATAATGCCGGTAGAAATCGGCCACGTCGGCGGGCGCGATCTCGACGCCCGACTCGATGTCCCAGGTGGTGGAGGTATAGAGGCTGCAATGGGCCAGATCGATGGCCGGCGCGCCATACAGCGCTTTCTCAAGATCGACGATGAAGGCGCGGCCATCGTCGCGCACCACGTAATTGCCCGGGTGGGTGTCGGTGGCGACCAGGGTGACCGGTTGCGGTTTGCCCGCGCTTTCCCCGGCGAAACGGCGGGCCCATTCGACTTCTTCCCCGATCATGCGGCGGGCGTCCCGGTCCTTGCAGGCCTCGTTCAGGAAAACGGCTTGCTCTTCGATAAATCCCAGCGTGCCGGCAACGGGGTCCGCATGGTCGGCCAGCGGCGGGCGGTGCTCCGGCGCGGGCACCGGCAGGATATGGATCGAAGCCAGGCACTCGGCCAGCGCCGGCAGATCGGCGGGCAGTTGCGCCGGGCGGCCCTCGATACGATCGACGATCACCGCGCCCATGGGCAGGGCCTCGCTGGGCTGACAGGCGCCAAGGGGTCGCGGCGCGTGGCCGCCCGCGGCGCAACGCTCAAATCCGGCAAGCTGATATTCCAGGTTATCGCGCGCGGCCAGGGCGAACTGGCTCTGGCGCGGCACGCGCAGCAGCGCGCCGGTATTGCGGATAATCACATGGTCATGCGCCAGCCCCTTCTGCCTCATCGGCTCCAGCGCATCGCGCGGAACCGTCTCAAAGCCGGGGCGCGCAATCAACGCGGCATGCAGTATGTCGAGGTCTTTAGGGGTCATGGATCCTGATGCTTGCGATTGGGCAGTACATAGATAGTGCGCTCGCCGTGGAAAGGGCAACCTTGGCCGTGCTAAACATCGTGCACCATGGCAAAGATTAGCATCGTCATCCCCACATTGAACGCCGCCGGGGCGCTGCGTCGCAGTCTGCCGCCGCTGGCGGAGTTCGCCGCGCTGGATTTGATCCGCGAGGTCAT
Organism: Pseudomonadota bacterium; assembly: GCA_015222795.1. Taxonomy (GTDB): domain Bacteria; phylum Pseudomonadota; class Alphaproteobacteria; order UBA8366; family JADFVY01; genus JADFVY01. The sequence continues at coordinate 4,159 of JADFVY010000440.1, forward strand.
TATCGCGGATGGCGGGTCGGTGGATGGGACGGCGGCGATCGCCGAGGCGGCGGGGGCGAAATTCGTGCAAACTGAAAAGGGCCGTGGCCGGCAGCTTGCCGCTGGGGCGGAGGCGGCGCGCGGCGACTGGCTGCTATTCCTGCATGCCGATACCGTGTTGCAGCCGGGCTGGGACCGGGCGGTGCGCGATTTTATTGGCGATTCCGGCAATTCGTTTCGCGCCGGTTATTTCCGTTTCGCGCTGGATGATGGCCGGCTGGGCGCGCGGCGCATCGCGTGGCTGGCCAATTTGCGGGCCCGTATTCTCGGCCTGCCCTATGGCGACCAGGGGCTGCTGATTTCGCGCGGGTTCTACCGCAAACTCGACGGTTTCCGGCCGCTTGCGTTGATGGAGGATGTCGATCTCGTCCGCCGCATCGGGCGCGGACGATTGCGCGTGCTGGCGGCGACCGCCGTCACCTCGGCGGACCGCTATCGGCGCGACGGGTTCTGGCTTCGACCCATCCGCAATCAGTTCTGCCTGCTTCTCTGGTTCTTCGGGGCGCCGCTCAAGACCATCATGCGGGTCTATTACCGGTGAAGGGCACGCTGATCGTGTTTACCCGCGCGCCCCGGCTGGGCGGGGTCAAGCGGCGGTTGGCGGCGGGGATCGGCAGGCGCGCGGCGTTGCGCTTCCACCGCATCAATACCGATTCGCTGATCCGGCGGCTGGGCCGTGACCCGCGATGGCGGTCCATGCTGGCGGTTACGCCCGAGGCCTGGCGCTGGCCTCCGCGCATCCCGCGCAGGATCCTGTCTCTTATACA
>JADFVY010000441.1 GCA_015222795.1 Pseudomonadota bacterium
CGCCAACGGCGGCGGCATTCGCGGCGACCGCACCTACGACGCCGGCACGGTGCTGACCCGCAAGGACGTGCTGACCGAATTGCCCTTCGGCAATGTCACGGTACTGCTCGAAATGTCGGGCGCCGACGTGCTGGCGGCGCTGGAAAACGGCGTTTCCCAGGTCGAGGAGAAAGCCGGGCGTTTCCCGCAGGTCTCGGGCCTCAGCTTCACCTATGACCCGGCGGCGGCGGCCGGTAGCCGCGTGGTCGAGGTCATGATCGGCGGCAAGGCGCTGGACAAGGCGAAAACCTACAAGGTCGCCACCAACGACTACATGGCCGGCGGCGGCGACGGATACGCCGCGCTGAAAAACGGCAAGGTGCTGATCGACGCCTCGGGCGCAACACTGATGGCAACGATGGTGATGGACTACATCGCCGCCAACGCCCCGGTCGCCCCGAAGGTCGAGGGACGCATCAAGACGAAGTAAGTCAATATGCGCTGGCGGGAGCGGCGCGACCTCATACTTCGAGACGCCCTTGTCAGGGCTCCTCAGCATGAGGCTGCGCTGTTTGTGGAAGTGAAAACAGTATGAGTCCTCATCCTGAGGAGGTTGCGGAGCAACCGTCTCGAAGGACGAGGTCGCTCGCTGCCGACTGCGAAACCAACCGGCTAATACGGCCCGGACCGGAGTCCAACAGTAAGGCGGCGGCGAATACCCTCATCCACCGCCGCCCCTGTATCGTCGCTTATCAGTCTACCTGCTGTGGCCGCATGTCGGCCGCGTCGATGCCGGCGACGGAGACCGGTGTTTTCATGGCGTCGCGGCGGAACGGTTCGCCCAGTTCCTGATTGAGAACGACTTCGAGGAAGGTGGTGACGCCATCTTCCATCTGGGCCCTTACCGCTTCGGCCAGCGCATCGGTCAGGGCCTGCATCGTGGTGACCTGCACGCCCTTGAGGCCGCAGGCCTCGGCAACCTTGGCGTATTCGACGTCCAGATTGAGCTCCGTGCCGACGAAATTATCGTTGTACCAAAGCGTGGTGTTGCGCTTCTCGGCGCCCCACTGGTAATTACGGAAAATCACCATGGTGACCGGCGGCCAGTCGTCGCGCCCGCAAGCCGTCATCTCGTTCATCGAGATACCGAAGGCGCCGTCGCCGGCGAATCCGATTACAGGCGTGTCCGGGCAACCGATTTTGGCGCCGAGGATCGAGGGGAAGCCATAGCCGCAGGGGCCGAACAGGCCAGGAGCCAGATATTTTCGGCCCTGCTCGAAGGTCGGATAGGCGTTGCCGATGGCGCAATTGTTGCCGATGTCCGACGAGATAATGGCGTCCCTCGGCATCGCCGCCTGGATCGCGCGCCAGGCCATGCGCGGCGACATGCGCTCGGGTTCGCGCTTGCGGGAACGCTCGTTCCAGGTAGTGCCCGGATCGTCATCCTCATGGTCCATCGAGGAAAGCGCCTGCAGCCAACGCGACTTGGTTTCGGACACCAGGTCGCGGCGGGCCTGACGGCCGTCCTCGCCAGCTTCGGTGGAGAGTTGGCCAAGGATCTGCTGGGCCACCAGTTTGGCGTCGCCCTGGATGGCAACGCTCACTTTCTTGGTGAGACCGATGCGGTCGGCGTTGATGTCGACCTGGATGACCTTGGCGTCCTTCGGCCAGTAGTCGATGCCATAGCCCGGCAGAGTGGAGAACGGATTGAGGCGCGTGCCCAGAGCCAGCACCACGTCTGCCTTGGCGATCAGCTCCATTGCCGCCTTGGAGCCGTTGTAGCCAAGCGGCCCGACGGCGAGCGGATGCGAGCCCGGAAAGGCGTCGTTATGCTGATAACCGCAGCAGACCGGCGCTTCCAGGCGTTCCGCCAGGGCGGCGGAGGCGGGGATGCCGCCGGACAGGATGACCCCGGCGCCATTCAGAATCACCGGGAATTTAGCCTCGGAGAGCAGCTTGGCCGCCTCGGCGATCGCCTTTGCGCCGCCGGCGGAACGCTCGAGACGAACGACCTGCGGCAGCTCGATGTCGATCACCTGGGTCCAGTAATCGCGCGGCACGTTGATCTGCGCCGGCCCGGACCCGCGCCAGGCCTTCTCGATCACCCGGTTCAGCACTTCGGCGATGCGGGTCGGATCGCGCACTTCTTCCTGATAGCAGACCATGTCCTGGAACAGGGCCATCTGCTCGATTTCCTGGAAACCGCCCTGGCCGATGGTCTTGTTGGCCGCCTGCGGCGTGACCAGCAGCATCGGCGTATGGTTCCAGTATGCGGTCTTGATCGGCGTGACGAAGTTGGTGATGCCGGGACCGTTCTGGGCAATGGCCATGCCCATCTTGCCGGTCGACCGGGTATAACCGTCGGCGGACATGCCGGCGTTGCATTCGTGGGCGCAGTCCCAGAACTTGATGCCGGCGGCCGGGAACAGATCGGATATCGGCATCATCGCCGAGCCGATAATTCCAAAGGCATGCTCGATACCATGCATCTGCAGGACTTTGATGAAGGCCTCTTCGGTGGTCATTTTCATTGTCGCGGTTCCTTAGTCTCGGGGGATGCTGCAGGGTATCCCTAAAATCCCGGCATTGAGGTAGTGCCAGTCTTGCATTATCCGCTAACCCAGCCGGTGGAAGTCAAGGGAGCGCGGTCATGTACTGAATGTTCAGCAAAATAGAGAAATGGTTAGACTCGCCACCGCCCCAAACCGCCCGATCACCCGTCCCCGCCCGGAACCCGCGGATTTTAGCCGCGCCTTATACAGATACCCCCCCAAAAAAGATGAGAAATACACAGGCGAGGGTTATGCGGTGGAGTATGCGGCGGGTATAGAAATACATATTTTTATGCAGCCGAATGAGTATGCGCCGCGCATCCACAACAGCAGCCCTTTCCATCAAAATCCGATGGTAGACCCCGATTACATATGTCCCCGTCATTAACTCAAAGCAACTCCAGCGGCGTCAGCGTAAATCCGGTGTAGCCTTGTTTTTCAATAAAGCCCGCAAAGCTTTCGCTGGCTACCAGGATCGTCGGCCATTCGAATATGCGCTGCAACGGAATTGTCGCGTCGAACCTGGCCGCGTCGAGCCTCGGCCGAGGCCGCTTGCCGGAATCGGCAAGACCGCCGAATCCAGGACGGAACGGAAACAAATGCCGCCCACAGATGTCGCACTGTTTCGGGCAATCTGAGGGATGTAGATGGGCGCTCGGCCACAATTCAAGTTCCATCAGCGGTTCGGGCTGTTTGCGCCTGAACTCGATATCGGCCGGGACGCCGAGCAGGTCAAAACCGGCCCGTCGCAACTCCATGAAGACCGGTTCGCGCACGAGCACCGTGAAATAACTGAGCCAGGCGAAATCATCGAATTTTCCGCTACCGGTACCGCGCAATGGGCCGAACTGGGTCGCGGGCATTAACGGTCTGCTCGCGAGCAGAGGTCGCAATTTTTTCTTTAGATTCGCAAATTCATCAAGGGTCATAGGTCGGCTCTTGCGGGTCTCCTGGAAAA
>JADFVY010000442.1 GCA_015222795.1 Pseudomonadota bacterium
GCACTCCCTGTGATTAGCCTCACCGACGACCGGCCGCCGCGCGGAACACGGCTGCGGAAATTCGTGGCCAATAATGCGCAAGAATTGGACGGGTGACAACCGCCTCGAACATTTCAGGAGTGAGTAGTGTGAATCAAACGGATGGTGCCCGTGGCTATTCGCCGCGGGCGCAACCGGTAAGCCGGTAAATTCGATATCGTCCGTTCAGGCGACCAGCCGGTCGGCCATCAACGCGGCCTGCGTTCTGTTGCCGGCGCTCAGCTTGCGCATGACCTGTTTCACATGCGCCTTGACCGTATTTTCGCACATATTCAGTGAACTCGCGATGTCCCGGTTGGTCAGGCCCTGCGACAGCAAAACCAGAACATGGCGCTGGCGCGGGGTCAGCGTCGGGAAGTTTTCGGCGATCACCTGTTCACGCTTCGCGCCCGGCCCGGCCCGGCCCGCGGCCTCTTCCGCTTTTGCCGAAAGTCCCATAACCATGGCCGGTGGCGCGTAAACGCCGCCCGCGATAATCAAATGAAGAATGGCCACCATTAGGGGCCCGGGCATCGATGAGGGCAGAAATGCCTTGGCTCCGCGTTCCAGCACCTCGTTCATGAGCGCGTTGTCGTCGGCATCGCAAATGACGACCAGCGGGAAATCGCCTATGGACCCGGCAAGGGTCCGGACGAAATCGACCCCTTCCTTATCCGTCATGACCAGGTTATAGAGAACAACGCTGCGCCCGGCCCCCTGCTCCAGCAGCGGGCCGATCTGGTCCGCGTCGACGGCTTCCACGACGTCCAGGCGCGGGTCGATCGTCTCGATCAACAATTTGAGGCATTCCCGGCAAAGGCGCCGGTCATCGGCCACGATTACGCGTACCGGCCGACTGTCATCTACGCGACTGGCCGACTTCAAAGGCCTGTTCGTGCTTGACGTTTCGCGTGCTAAAGTGCCCGTCTCCATACTATAGGCAATCCCATCTGCCATAACTGCCACCCTAAAAATACATACTGTCCGATCGAATTCCCAAAGCACCCTACACAAACTGTGGAAATACTATACCACGGGTCGCCCGCCCGATGCTAAATAAAATTTACCTCGTTTTAGGTAGTATTCGCCACCCGCCTCAGGGATATTTTGCTAGACTATCCAAAAAGCGTAAAGATATTATCACTATTGGCGTAAATTTATTACGAAAGGCGTGTTCGTCCCCGGAACACGCCGGCAACGGCTAATCCAGCACCACATCGCCGTCGCGGACCGACAGGGTAACCGGCGCCAGCGACTTGCCGCGGCAGGGGCCCAGCACACAGAACCCGTCCTCAATGCGAAATTCGGCGCCGTGGGTCGCGCAGAGGATATGGCTCTTGTCGAGGCTCATGAACTGGTTCTCAACCCATTCGAGGGGCGAATCCGTATGCGGGCAGGAATTGACGTAGCCATGGACCCGCTCGCCCCGGCGCACCACGAGGATATCCGGGCCGGCGCCATCCGTTGCGAACCCGCGGCCCTCTCCGTCCGGAATATCCTCCACCCTGCAAAGCACGCGACTCACGCCTCAGTTTCTCCCATGCGGCAGATCAGCGCCCAGGCCTCGTCGTCGATCGGCATGACCGACAGGCGCGACTGGCGGATCAGCGACAGTTCCTCTAGCTTCGGCTCGCCCTTGATATCGGCCAGGCTGACCGGCTTGTTCATCGGCATCAGCGCCTTAACGTCGACCATGCCGAAGCGGCCGGATGCGTCGGTCGGGTCCGGATAATACTCCTTCGCGACCTCGACAATTCCGACGATGCGCTTCTCGTTGACCGAATGATAGAAGAAGGCGCGGTCGCCGATTCGCATCGCCTTCATGTTGTTGGACGCCTGATAGTTCCGCACGCCGTCCCATTCGGCCGTGCCGTCGCGCACCTGGTCGTCCCACGACCACGCGCCCGGTTCCGATTTCATCAGCCAGTAGGCCATGGTTCCCTCTTCTCGCCCGATTTTTTAAAACGCGCCGAATGTGCCACAGGATCGCGGCGCGGGCCAGACTCCTATACCAATGCTCGCTGATAAAGACTCATTTGACCGGCGGCGGCTTGCCCTCGACGATGGTCGACAGGGCCACCGAGGAAACGGTGCGGCCCAGGTCGCGGAACCGGTCGATGGCCCGCTCCAGATGCTCCACCGACCCGACCGCCAGCTTGACGTAGAAACAGTCCTCGCCGGTGACGTGGTGGCAGTCGATAACCTCCGGCAAATCATGCGCAAGCCGGCGAACCGCCTGGTATTTCTCGCCCGGGCAGGTAATCCGCATGAAGGCGGTAATGCCCCAGCCCAGGCGCGCCCTGTCGACCACCGCCCGCCAGCCGGTAATCAGGCCGACATCCTCCATCCGGCGGACCCGGTCGGCCACGGCGGGCGCGGACAGCCCGACGCGGCGTCCCAGTTCGCTGAACCCGATCCGGCCCTCTGCCTGCAGGGCGGCCAGGATATTGCGGCCCGTCTCGTCCAGTTCACTTTCGATTGCAAGGTTTTTCATAAGTTTGACCATTGTTTCAGTCGTATTATATCAGCATATCATTTGTTTTGTAGTTTTCAAGTGCCGTTTACCGATATAATCTAATGTCGATTGATAATTGGACCTTCGAAATGACGGCGATCGGTTTCGAGACACTCACCCTGCTCGCCAAGGCGCTGGGGATAGGGCTTCTGCTGGCGGTACCGGTGGGGCCGATCGGGCTTTTATGCCTGCGGCGAAGCCTGACGCTGGGCATGGCGGCGGGCATGGCGGTCGGCCTCGGCGCCGCAACCGCCGACGCCGTCTATGCCGGGGCCGCCGCCTTTGCTTTGGGGGTGGCGGCCCCGTTTATCGCCGGGGCGAACTGGCTTGGCGTCGCCGGCGGGATCGCGCTGATCGCCATCGGGCTGAAGGATATCTTGCACCGTGACGCGCCCCCTGCCCCGCCCACCTTGCGCGGCCATATGGGGGTCTATGCGGGAGTTGTGTTGCTGACCATGGCCAACCCGGCGACGGTGCTGACCTTCGCGGCGATCATCGTCGGATTGGGCCTCGTGCCGGATATGGCCTCCATGCTGGACGGGCTGGTCTTCGTGGCCGGCGTATTCCTGGGGTCCACCGCCTGGTGGGTGGTGCTGAGC
>JADFVY010000443.1 GCA_015222795.1 Pseudomonadota bacterium
AGCCAACGGCAACGCCGAAGGCCATGATCCGGGTCCGCAAGGCGACGATGACGACGATGATGATGACGACGATGACGACGATGACGACGATGACGACGATGACGACGATGATGACGATGATGACGATGATGACGACGATGACGACGATGACGACGATGACGACGACGATGACGATGACGATGACGATGATGATGATGATGACGATGACGATGATGATGATGATGATGACGACGATGATGACGACGATGATGACGATGACGATGACGATGACGATGATGACGATGACAATCCGAACCGTCACCTGAACTCTGGACGCGGTAACGGGGACGAAGAAGGCGATCCCGAACCCGAAGGAGACCCCGGTAATAGCGGTGGCCATAATCGCGGCGGCGACTGAACGTCAAAATCTGTCGCAAAATAAATAGCGGACCTTACCAGGGAAGCCGGGCGATCGCCCGGCTTCCCAAGGCTCTCGGGAGGGGTGGCACTTGGCCACCCCCTTCTTTTTGCCCTATTCTTTCCGAACCGGTTGGTATGTAAGGGGGGACTCTTTAACATATGGGAACGAAACTTTCCGTCGCACCTGACGAGGTAGCCATGAGCGGCGCCAGCAAGTTGGCCTCCCTGGTCAGGAAAAAAGGCCGCTTCCAATACCGCTACGATGCCGCCACGGGTGAGCGCCTGAGCGGATACAACATCCTGCGCCATTGCGGCGCCATCTGGTCCATGGCCGAAGCTGCCTCCGAGAGTCGGGCGCCGGCGAAGCTTCTGTCCACATGCCGTTTGGCGCTGGACTATCTGTTTCGCGAATATCTGCGCCACACGGGCGCCACGGATATCCAGTGCGTCGTCGAGAGGAATATGGTAAAGCTGGGCGGCAGCGGTCTGGCGATCCTTGCACTGCTTGCCTGCAACAAGCAGGCGCCGGACAAGGCGCTCCTCGCCACCGCGGGCGATCTCGGGCGGTATATTCTCGGCCAGATGCGGCGGGATAAGGATTTCCATCACAAACGGTCTTTCCCCGCCGGGGAACTCCAGGATTTCCGGTCCGGCTACTACACCGGTGAGGCGCTGTTCGGTTTGGCCTGCCTGTATGAGGCGACGGGCGAAAGGATATGGCTGGACGCGGCGCTGCAGAGCGAATTGGCGCTCGCTGGCCGCAACTACGGCGTCGAGGAGCAGTCACACTGGTGCCTGTACGAGATCGATAAGCTGCACCAGTTCGAGCCCATGCCGGAGCTCTATGAACATGGTCGGCGCATCGTGGAACATATTATAGAGTATCCGGCCTATCGCGACCGTAACCAGAGCACGCCGACGGCCTGCCGGTCGGAAGGGATGCTGGCCTTCCTGCGCGTGGCGCGCCGCGCCGATGTCGCCGCCGATCGCGCATTTCATGAGCGCTGCCTGGCGGAAGTCGAGAAAAACCTGCATCTCCAGCTTCAGTTTCGCCGTCCCGATGGCGCTTTCATCAAGGGGGACGGGAAGAGTTTGGTGCAGATCGACTTTATCCAGCACAACCTGTCCAGCTTTCTGGACTACCATCGCCTGATGCGTGACGGCGGGATCTGACCCGGCATTTTAGTCGGGCGCCACCTGTCGCGCCGGCTTTGCCGCCGTGGCCGCCAAAACCGACGCGCCGACGCACCAGACCGCCGCGCCCAGGGCGATCGCCTCCATCGAGACGCCGCCGTCGATCAGCAATCCCATGGCGGCCGGGGCAAGACCGGTGGAAAACACCATGACCGCCTGATCGAAAGATCGGATCGCGCCCAGATGGGCTGTTCCATACAGTTCCGCCCAAAGCGCGCCCTTCATTACGAAGGAGACGCCGGCATTGAGGCCCAGCAGCGTCATGAAGACGGGCGCGGCGAGCGGCGAATTCGTGGCGAACAGGACCAGGCAGGCCACCGTCAGGGGCGCCAGGAACCAGGGCAGCAGCCGGCTGGCCGAAAGACGGTCGACGACCGGGCCCGTGGCGATCATGGTGATCACCGACCCCATCGCGAAGAGGGTGAACGATGCGGCCATCAATTCAAGCGGCCAGCCCTTGCTGTCGGCCAGGTGAACCTGATGGAAGATCAGGCCGGTGAAGATGAAGGAAGGCGCGGCCAGCGCCGGCAGGCGCAGCCAGAAGCCGGGGTCGCGCAGCACGCCGCCCAGCGTCCTGTCGCCGGCGCCCGTCCCCTCCGCCCGCCGCCTTTCCAGCAGTGCCCGGTCGCGCGCGCCATGTCCCCGCAACAGCAGGAATATCAACGGCGCAGTAGCGATCAACGCGACGCCTACGCCGGTCCATAATGTGCGCCAGCCGATCACCGCGAAGGCGGCCACCACAAGGAGGGGAAGCAGGAATTCGCCCACCGGATGGCCCAGCGAGGCGATGCCGATGGCGCGGCCGCGCTCGGCATCGAAATAGCGCGCCATGGCGGTAATCCCGGTGTGGCTCGCCAGTCCCTGGCCGAACAGCCGCAGCCCGTAAATGGCGACGCCAAGCGCGGGAATGCTCCAGGCGGCGCCCATCAAGAGGCTCATCCCGGCCAGTCCCAGCAGAACGATAACGGCAAACCGGGCAAGCTTTATGCGGTCGATCAACCGTCCGGCCCAAACCAGGGTGATGGCGCTCAACATCGTGGCGGTGGCGTAGACCGTGCCGAATTCACCATGCGTCAGGGCGAACGCCTCGCGGATCTTGCCGCCGAACAGCGAGATGAAGAACGTCTGCCCGAAACTGGACGCAAAACACATAAAGGCCCCGAAGGCGATCAGGGTCCCGTGTGTGCGAAAAAACGATATCGAAAGCATCGCGCCTTCTACCCTTCCGGCAGGGCCGGGGAAAGCAATATTCAGGCTGTCGCCACTTTTCACAAACCAGTGGCGATGATTATTTACGTTCGTTTGGTGGCCTGAAGGACAGCACCCACAGTATCTTGTGGTTTTGGTGAATTCCGGCACTCGACAGGTTTCGGTTATTAATGTTTCATTTACAGAAAAATTGATATAACTGGTTGATTCGCATGGATTCACCGGATGGATCGATTATGAGCACCAATGTTACCAAACTCCCGCGGTCGGGGCGGCAAGGCGCGGCGCGTGGCGCCGATGGACTTCATGAGGCAATAGAGGCGGCCAGACGCGCCCAACGGCGCGCCGCGATGATTGCCTCGGGTGTCAGTGTCGTCTGGGTGCTGCTGGCGCTGGTCTTTATTGCCAGCAATGGAAGCGAGGGGGAACTCTCGGGGCTCGCCCTGCCGGAAATCGCCATGCTTATCGCCGGGGTCGCGACGCCGCTGGCGGTGGTCTGGCTTATCGTGCTTGTTGTTCGCCGCAACGCGGATCTGCGCGAACATACCGAAATGTTGCGCCGGCAGCTCGACCTGCTGACCTATCCGGCCGAGGACGCGGAACTGCGCGTGCGCAAGGTGGCGGAATCGCTGCGCGCCCAGGCCGAAGAATTGAACCGGGTGACCGATACGGCCACCATCCAGATGGAAAAGCTGTCCAAGACGTTGGCCATCCGGACCGACTCGCTCGCCGAGGCCACGCAGGGCGCGACCGGCCAGGCCCAGACTATCGGGTCGATGCTGGAGCACCATACCAGCACGCTTAGCGACCTGACCGAGCGTTTCCACAAGCAGGAATCCTATCTGCGCGAGGCCGTCGAAAAGCAGGCCACGGACATGACCGCGGCGACTAGCAGCGCGTTGGATCATTCCGACGAAATGCGCTCGGCGATGCGGCTGCAGATTTCCGAAATGACCAACGCCTCCGAGGTCGCGGCCACCCAGGCCGAAAAGATCGGTGGCCTGTTCAGCGACTATAGTGGGCAATTGCATGATGCCGCGCTGACCGCGAAAGACAGCGCCACCAGCATCGAACGCACGCTGATCGAGGCGGCGGCCCATCTGCACGACGTCACCAAGCGGACCGCCGATCAAGTCGATGAAACGGTCGAAAACCTCGAGAGCCGCGGCAAGACCTTTGCCGACGATCTGGAGCAGGCAATCGGCTCGCAAATCGTAATACTGGCGGAAGCCGCCGATCGCAGCGCCGGCTACATGGATGACATAACCGCGACCCTGACCCGGAAAATCACCGGCGTCACAAACGCGATGGAGCATACTTTGACGGGCCAGCAGGAAGCCCTGAACGATTTCCTGGACTCGGCGACATCGCGCGTAAATTCGATGGGCGATACGCTTGACGAGAGGACTAGCGAAGTCGCCAGCAGGCTGGACCGGGTGCTGGCCCAGCGCGCGCAGGAACTGTCGGGCGTGGTGCAGCGCAGTTCCGACCAGGTGGAGGAACTCGCGGTGGTCATGCGCGGCCAGATTGAGGATCTCACCGAGGCCGGAAAACACAGCTTCACCCAGATTGGCGATCTCAACACGGCATTACGGGCCAATGCAGAAAACCTCAACCGCACCGCCGAACATGTCGGCGACCAGGCGATCCGGGTAGAAGAGGCTGCCGGCGAGCAGGCCCGCAAGCTCGCCAATGCCAGCGATGAAACCAGCAAGCAGGTCATGGTCATGAGCCATCTGTTGCGCGGCCAGGTGGGCGAACTGGTCGATGCCTCACGGGCCACGACCGAGCGTGCCGAGACCGTGCGTGCCGCGCTGGAACGCCAGGCGCGCGAGCTGACCATGGCGGCCGAACGCTCTGCCACCCAGACCGCCGATTTCGAGGCCCTGGTCGCGGCGCGAATCGCGGAACTGGGCGACACCATGCGCGAGGGCGCGAAAAGTTATAGCGAGGCTGTCGATCCGTCGGTCCGCCAGGCAAATGGCATGGCCGAGGTGATGCGCGAACAGACACGTTCGCTGCAAGAGGCCTCGGAAACCGCGACCGTGCAGGCGCGGACGATCTCGACGCTGCTGCAAAAAGAGAGCGAGACGCTGCGCCTGGTGACCGACAACACGGTGTCGCAGTCGCGCGAAATGCGCGATGCGCTGCGCGAGAATACAGAGGAAATGGCCCGCGGCGCCAATCAGATCGCCGCCGATGTCGTCCATGTGCGTAATACCTTGCGCGAGACGGTCCGCGAGAATACCCAGGACATGGTCAGCAGCACTCAACGCGCCGTGGCCGACGCCGCGACGATCCGCGACACGCTGCGTGATGAAAGCCGCGACCTGGCGGCGCTCGCCGATCTGATCGGACAACGCGCAAATACGGTGGCGATCATGGTTGGTCAGCATACCGCGGCCCTTGGCGCCGCGGTGGAGGCCAGCGATCGGAAAACGCAGGATATTTCCAGTGGCATGAAGCATCTGGTGGTCGAGCTCAGCACGGCTGCCGACCGGGTCAGCGAACGCATTTCCGAGGCCGGGCGTGGCTTTGCCGCCGAATCTACTTCCATGAACGACGCGGTGCGCACGGCGCTGGGGCTGGTCGACGAGGTGTCGGCACGGTTCCGTCAGCAGACCGACGATATGGCCTTGCGGGCGCAGCAGGCCGGCGGCCAGATCGACGCGACCGGTACCGTGGTGCGCCAGCATGCCGAACATTTGTCGCACGCCGTGATGCAGGCGGCCGACGGGTTACGCAATATCAGCGACGCCTTCGCCGGAGAAAGCGCGCAACTGACCGGCACGGCCGACCAGGTTTCGACCCGAATTACGGGGCTGACCGAACAATTCCGTGCCCAGTCGGGCGATCTGGACAGAGCAATCGAGGTGTCCGCTCGCCAGATCGAATCGGCTGGCCAGAATTTGGGGCGTCAGCGCGAGACGCTGGACGCCTCCACGTCGCGCAGCATCGAGCAGGTCGCCGAGATTGGCCAGAACATCCAGCAGCACAGCGGCTCGCTGCTACGGACGCTGGAGGAAGTTATGACCCGCGCCGGTCATGCCGGCACGGCCTTCGACGAAACGGCTGAAAGAATGATTCACGCCGCCGACCGGGCCGAGGAACGCGCCAAGGAGTTCAAGGTCAAGGAGACGGGGCTGCGCCGCGATCTGTTCCTCAAGACCGCGCGTTTTGTGATCGAGGATCTGAACTCGACCGCGATCGACCTGTCGCGCTCGCTGTTTGACGAGGTCCCCGAAGCCGACTGGAAACGTTATGCCTCTGGCGACAGGGGAGTCTTCACCCGCACCTTGCTGCGCGGCCGCAATACGTCCTCCAGCGCCGGGCGCGTTGGTGAAAAACTGCGGCACAACGAGGATATGCGGCGCTACGTCACCCAGTATATCGACCAGTTCGAACGGCTGTTGGCCGAGGCCCGCGAGTGCGACCCCGAACAACTGCTGCATTCGACCTTCCTGACCGCCGATGTCGGCAAGCTATACCTGATACTCTGCGGCGCCATGGGCCGCGACGAGGAAGATATCGCCTGATCCCGTCTGTCCCGGCGAGGCGCATGCCGCGCCGGGAAATCCGGTCCTCTTTGGTTTGCACCGCGGTGCGCCGAGACTGGCGCGCATGGATCAGGCAAATTCCAAATCGAATGCGAACGGCAACGCGAATGCGGGCTCGGCGGCCGAGAGGCCGACCTCGGGGTGGAATGGGCCGACGGCAATCATGGCGATCCTCGCCGCAGCCTTCCTGTTTCGAGTTTTCGCCCAACTGATCCAGTCTCTCTGGCCGACGCCAGCCCTGCCTTCTTTCGAGGCCTGGCAGGGCAGTGGTCTTCCCTATCCCGTGCTGCTGGCTTCACAGGCGGCAATAGTCGCGGCGATGGGCTGGGCAATCGGGCGGCGGTTGACCGGGCGGGCCGTGTTTGCGCCGGGTCTCCACCGCGCGGTATTCTGGCTCGCCATTGTCTATTTCGTTTCGATGGCGGCCCGGTTGCTGGGGGGGCTTATCTGGCTCTCCGATGTTATCTGGTTTTCCCGTCCGTTGCCGGCCGTGTATCATATGGTGCTGGCGTTGTTCCTGGTCGCTTCCGTCTTGTGGGACGATCGGCTGGCGACCGGCCCGCGAACCGGCATTGCGAGGTGGATTTTTCGCGCGGCGTCATACCCTTCAGCAATGGCTATTGGCTTTACGGTTTTTGCCGCGGCGGCAGGCGCCGGCATTTCAGCCGCCACCGCCGCCGTCCTGGCGGTAACCGCGGGCGCCACCCTCGTCGTCCTGCACGAACTGATCCATCCTTACCGTGCGTGGTGGCGCCCATCGGCACGGGAACTCGTCAATGATCTTGCCTATCTCGTGCTGGTGCAGATGCTGCTGCCGAGAGTCCTGGGGTTTGGTGTCGTCATGGCTGCTGCCGCGCTGGCGGCCGAACCGGGCCAGCTCCTCCTTCTCTGGCCGCATCATTGGCCGGCGTCGGCGCAGGCGGTGCTGATGCTGTTGACGGCTGAATTCATGCGCTACTGGCTGCGTCGCGCCGCGCATAATTACCGGCCCCTGTGGCGACTGCATGCCGTCCATCACGCCCCCACGCGGCTTTATGCGATTAACGTGGCGCGCTTTCACCCGCTGGAAAAATCCCTGCAATATGTCTTTGACGCCCTGCCGTTTCTGCTGCTTGGCGTCAGCCCGGAAGTGATGTCGGCCTACTTCGTGTTTTATGCGATCAACGGTTTCTATCAGCATTCCAACTGCGACATCCGGCTGGGGCCCCTCAATTACGTTATCAGCGGCCCCGAACTGCATCGCTGGCACCATTCGATGGACATCGGTGAATCGAACCGGAACTACGGCAACAATCTTATCGTATGGGACATTCTGTTCGGGACATTCTTCTGGCCCCGCGATCGCGAGGTCGGCCGTCTGGGGCTAGAGCATCATCCGATCCATTGGAATCGCTTACGCGATCCAATAGATCGGATAAAGATGCTCGCCCCTTGAAATTACGGGCAATTTTATCCGATCAAACTGAACCGGACCGGTTCCGTTTGATCGGATATTGCCCTGGTCAACGGGGATTATCCAGAGGGCTTCGTCGCCCAACTTTCCAGTCCCATCCTCGCCAACCCGGAAAAGGAGACTTCAAAATGAACGGATTTGCCGATCGCCTTTCCCAGGCGGCATTCACCGCCGGCATGCGGTTCACCGACTGGCATCTCTGGGGGCCGTTCCAGCGCGCGCTGGCCGATCCGGCCGCGGCTCAGGCGTCGGTCCTCGCCCGCATTCTCGGGGCGAACGCGGAAACCGCCTTCGGCCGGCATCATCGGTTCGATCGTATCCAGGGACCCGCGGACTACCGGCGGGCGGTCCCCGTCGCGGATTACGAGTCGTTTCGCCCACTGATCATGCGTCAGGCCGAAACCGGCGAGCCGGCGCTGACAACGGCGCCGCCGGTCTTCTATGCGCGCACCAGCGGCACCACGGGCGAGGCGAAGCTGGTCCCGGTCACCGGCGCCGGCATGCATGGCCTTGCCACTGCCCAGCGGCTGTTCGCCTGTGCGCAATACCGGTATGCGGATTCCTTTGCGGGGCGGGTGTTCGCCATTGCGGGGGCGGCCGTCGAGGATCGGACTCAACGAGGCGTTCCCATCGGGTCGGCGACGGGGGCCGTATACGCCGCCATGCCGTCGCCGGTGCGGCGGCGCTATATCGTTCCCGCGGAGTTGTTTGGCGTCGATGATTACGATCTGCGCGATTATGTCCTGGCTTTTCTGGGGCTTGCGGCCAGGGATGTGTCCTGCATGGCGACGGCGAATCCCTCGACTTTTATTCGCCTTCTCGAGGTCGTTCGCGGGAACTGGGACGCGTTGCTCGACGATCTGAAATCCGGCCATGTCCGCGGCAGCGAGAATCTGAATCCCCAACAGCGTGAGGCGTTGCAAGCGCGCATCCAGGCCGATCCCGTCCGCGCACGGGAGTTGCGCCGTCTGGCGGTCGGTCCCGGACTTTCCTTTGCCAGTATCTGGCCCGAACTGCGGAGCGTCGTAACCTGGACGGGTGGCAGTTGCGGCTATGCGTTGGGCGCGCTGCTGCCGCAACTGCCGCCCCAGATCCGGGTAATCGAGGCCGGTTACCAGGCCAGCGAGTGCCGCGGGACGGTCAATATCGACCCGCTCCGTAACATTTGCGCGCCGGCGTTGACGGCGACGTTTTTTGAATTTGTCGAACGCGAGAAATGGGAAGCCGGTGGCGGCGAGTTTCTCCGGATCGAGGAACTCGAGGAAGGACGCATGTATCATGTGTTCGTCACCACGCTCGATGGCCTGTACCGCTATGACATGAAAGACATCGTGCGGGTCACCGGCCGACTGGACGCCACGCCCTGCCTGGAGTTTGTCCAGAAAGGCCGCGGCTACACCAATATTACCGGCGAGAAACTGTCGGAGACCCAGGCGATTGCGTCGGTCGGTCGGGCCGCATCGGCGCATGGGCTGACGGCGCCATTCTTTCTTCTCGCCGCCGACGAAGCGAACGCGGTCTACCGGTTGTTTCTCGAACTCGGCGAGGCCAGGGCGGCCCCGTCCATCGGGGCGGCCGTGGACCGCACCCTGATGGAGATGAATATCGAGTACTCGGCCAAGCGCCGCGGCGGCCGGCTGGGCGCGCTTGCCTGCGTGGTGCTGCGGCCCGGTACCGGCGCCGCATACCGCCGGCACTGTGTGCGGCGCGGGCAGCGCGATGCCCAATTTAAAATCCAGCATCTGCAATATGCCCGCAATCTCGAATTCGACCTGGCGAAATACACCGTTCGCGTCCCTGGCCAGACTGTCCGCCCGGCAACCCGGTTCGACCGGCGGGGCCTGGTATAATGCGGGCAGTCAGGCTATCGCTTCACCGGTTCGATTCGCGGTTCCGCACAGTGGTGCGCCATGCCTCGGCCGCGCGCGACCGGACGGAAACTGTTATTGTCTCCGCCCACGTGGCGAGCGGCGAGACCGGTTACGGCGAGGCTTGCCCGCGCGCCTACGTGACCGGCGAGAGCATCGACAGTATTAAGCGGTTTTTCCACCGCCACCGCGCAGGTCTTGAGCACCAGGTGATCGGATTGGCCAGTCTGCTCGACTGGCGCGACCGCCATGCGGAGGAGATCGGCGCAAATCCATCCGCCTATTGCGCCATCGAACTGGCGCTGCTCGACGCCATCGCCCGCACCGAAGGGGTTGGACTGGACACCTTGCTCAGCCTGCCGCCGCCCGTCGGGGAGCATCGCTATTCGGCGGTGCTCGGGGACAGCCCCTGGCTGGCATACAGGTTTCAGCTCCAGCGATACCGGCGGGCCGGGTTTCGCGATTTCAAACTGAAGCTGTCCCCCGATCCGCGCCGGAACCAGGGCAAGGTTGCGGCCTTCAGGGTGGCGCGCGGAAACGTTCGAGTTCGCGCCGACGCAAACAATTTGTGGCCGGATGCGGCGGCCTGCATTGCCGCTCTCGCCCCGCTCGAT
>JADFVY010000444.1 GCA_015222795.1 Pseudomonadota bacterium
CGCCGATGTCCGGCTCCAACAGCCTGTGCGTCGCCACCGTCCTGCTGGAGACCGGCATCCTGCCCATGGAAGAACCGGAAACCACCCTGGTGCTGGAGGCGCCGGGCGGGCTGGTCACCGCGGTGGCCACCTGCCGCGACGGCAAGGTGGAGCGGGTGCGGATGCATAACGTTCCCTCCTTCGCCGGGAAACTGGGCGCGACGCTGGAGGTCGAGGGAATCGGCACGCTGACGGTCGATACCGCCTATGGCGGCGACAGTTTCGTGATCGCCGAATCGAACGCGCTGGGCTTCGCGCTGACGCCCGACGAGGCCCGCGACATCGCCGGGGCCGGCATCCGAATTACCAACGCGGCGAACGAACAACTCGGCTTCACCCACCCCGAAAACCCCGACTGGGCGCATATTTCCTTCTGCCAGATCGCCGGGCCGGTGGTGGAAGAGGATGGCGTGAAGACGGGCAAGAACGCGGTGGCGATCCAGCCCGGCAAGATCGACCGCTCACCCTGCGGCACCGGCTGCTCGGCCCGCATGGCGGTGCTGCATGCCAGGGGCGAACTTGGTGTCGGCGAGCCTTTCACCGGTCTCTCGCTGCTCGATTCCCGTTTCGACTGCCGCATCGAGGGCGAGACCACGGTCGGTGGCCGCCCGGCCATCCTGCCGTCCCTATCGGGCCGCGCCTGGATCACCGGCACCCACCAGCACATGCTCGACCCCGGCGACCCCTGGCCCGGCGGCTACCGCCTGAGCGACACCTGGCCGGTGCGGCGGGGGTGAGCCAGGGAAGCTATTTGTCCGTTAAACGATAGCGGTTCTGTTCCGGCACAAAACGGCGACCTTTAATCTCATCGGAGGGATCTCCCTTGAGAACGCGCCGCATGTCCATGACGACCCTATCGCTGTCCAGATAATAACTGTGCTCAACCAACCCGCTGACCACCGGGGTGACGTCGACTTGGGAGACCTTGGCCGGAACGCTTTGGGGTAGTCGCGGACCATCGGTGCCCAACCGGTCCGGATTTCCCTTGGTCTTGTTGCTGGTTTGGAGTGCAAGGTCGCCGCGGTTGAAGTAGAGATTCACCCGGGCAGCGGTCCTGGGCAGTACGGCGAGTTTATGATCGTGTTCGAAAGCGTCGTCGTCTTCATCGGCGGCCATCATGAATATTTCGCCGAAAATTCTCGGCGGCCGGCCGGCAAAATGCCTCCTTACTTCCTGCAACGCGTTGCGCAACACGAAATTGCCCATGCTGTGGGTAACCAAATGCAGTTTCTGCCCGCATTCCTCGTCCGGCGTGGCCCCTTTCAGGAAATCGGAAAGGCGCAAAAAAGCTCGCGCCACCGCCGCGCCCGATGCAGCAGCGTCCTGACGATCGCTGGCATAGGCCAGAAAAGGCATCATGGACCCGTCCGACGGCCAGGAAAACAAAACGACATTTACCGGGTGCGCCAAGTTTGACGCGCCGAAATTCCGCTTCAACCGCGCTGCGGCCGTAAGCGCCTCTTTAAATTCCACGTTGTAGCCGTGAATGTAGACGACAGTATCCCGGCTGTGTTTGCACATCTTCTCGCGGACGCGCCGCAAATTGGCGCTGCTTCCGAGTACGCTGCTGGATTCATCGACCATGGATTTTTCATCGACGCGCTTTAAGTTTTCCAGCTCAACATGGATATCATGATTTTCGAGTTTCTTTCCAGTCACTTCGGCAAATCCGTAGCGCAGATACGCCGTGCCTTCGACTGCGAAATCCCCGGTGAAGTCCGTTGGATTTTTCTCCTTGTTCGGCCTTCGGTTGGTGATGAAATAGACCATTACCATGGAAGCCTCCATTTTTCGAAAAACTACCTGTGCGAGCATTTTGCATTTAAATGCTCGCTCTGCATTAAAAATCGGTTGTTTCGCTAAAGAGTCGGATGCCACGCATGCTCGCATGCGTGGTCCAGATCAACATGGGTACGGAATATATGCCCGGTTCCAGCGGAAAAGCCGGGCCGGGCAGTCGTCAACTCACCGCCGCGCGGAATAACTCGGCCCTGGTGTCCATTTCGACGCCGCGGGCTTCCTCTCCGGCGCTGCACGAGGCCCTTGCGAAATTCACCCTCATCTTCGCGATACGGGGTTGTTCCGGCGACAACGAAGTCGCGGTCGGTCAGTTCACGGCCGGGGAGGCCAGCACGGATCGGTTCCACTTTCCACCGTGAACCCGCGAAACGGCTCATATCTCGCCACTCAAGGCGAAGATGGCATTAATGTAATTTTAATTTTGGGTTTGGATAATGGCGCTGGCGGCCGGGTTCGGGGTTGCGCCGACGAAAGACGCTTCCATGAGCAAAGACGTTTCCATCAGCAGAGAAATCATGTCCACTATCGTCGGCATGAACTCTCGCGGCAATCTTCTTGTCCTGCCTCTGGTGCTGGCGGTGTTTGTTGTCGCGGCCGTCTTGCAACTTCTGTATGTCCTGCCTAACCATGACAGTGTCTGGCTATTGGTGGCCGCCGAGCGAATGCTTGAAGGCGGGACATATGAGCGGGATTTTTTCGAGGTCAACCCGCCGCTGGCAATTCTGCTCCATGCCCCCGCATTTCTGATTCAGAAAATAACCGGACAGACCGCCTATTCGTCGTTCATTGTCCTGATGTTAATATACGCGGCGGTTAGCGTGGCGTTTCTGCGAAAAATCATTGCAGACGGATTTTCGCCGACCAGCGACTTTCGGTTATGGTTGCTGCCGATTGCGGCCATGCTGCTGCTGATTTTTCCTGGGTATGATTTTGGTCAGCGAGAACATCTGTTCTGCATTTTCGTTTTCCCTTATCTTACCTTGCACGCGACGCAGTCATCGCGCGGCACGCTGCCCCCGGGATTTATGATTCTGGTTTCCGTATGGGCGGGCCTGGGCTTGTTCCTCAAACCCGTGTTTCTTCTTTTGCCTATTTTGATCGCGCTGGACCGCGCCATCAGGCGGCGTTCGGTGTCGAGCCTGTTTTCAGTCGACATGATTACTTTCGGCGTGATGGGGCTGATCTACATCGCCGTGGTTCTGTTCCGATTTCCGGACTATTTCATCGTGACGCGATACGCTCTCGAATTTTACGGCGCGTACAAAACGAATATAGCGTTCGCTACGCTGTTGCCGGTTTTGTACGCGTCGTCCGGTGTTCTGCTGGCATTTATAGCCACTCGCCTCACTGAATCACTCGAAGAACGCCGGATGTTCGCCCTCTTGATGCTTGCGGCCGGGGTTGCCTCGGTCTCCGCGATAGTGCAGCAGAAGGGCTGGAGCTACCATAATCTTCCGATTGCAATATTTGTCATGACACTTGTTTTGATGACAATCGTGAAGGCCAGCAGGTTTGTAAGGCGCAATGCAACCAGTCGCGGGTTCGGTCTTTTGGCCAGGGTAGCGCCGTTGCTTGCCATTGCGATTTTCCTGCAACCTTTCAGCTTGGGTACGGAAAATTTGCACCGACAGGATCTTGTGAAATCGAAGTTGTATCCCACACTTGAGCTGGTGGCTGCGAACAAGCGGGTCTATTTTTTCTCAACCAGGGTTGTCGTGGCAACGCCCTGGGTGGAAATGGTCCAGGCGAGATGGGCGTCGCGCTTCTCTTGCCTTTGGCTGTTGCCCGGTTATATGGCGGCTGGTAATGACGGGGCGCTTTCGGCGGCGCGGTGGGCCGAATTGGGCAGGGAGATCAGGCGCTATGTCAATGAGGATTTTGAACGATACCGGCCCGAAGTTGTTCTGGTTGATCGGCGAGAATTTCAGTACGGGCTCTCGCCGTCATTTGAATTTCTGAAATTCTTTTTGGCGGAAGATCGATTTGTAAAAATTTGGGAATCCTATAATTTTTACAAAACCGTCGACGATTTTGATATTTATCTCCTCTTGGGGAGTACGGGCGTGGACGGTTCCGCTATCAAGGTCCCTGTCGGCATTCCTCCGACATGAATGGGGCTAGTACATAATTGAGCAAAACAACAAAAAGCAGGAAATCCACCATGACAGAGGCGCCGGCGCGTAGCGGTTCCGCCATGGTACCCGGGCGGCCTTTCACCTTGAGCCTCATCGTGCCCATGCATAACGAGTCCGAAATGTGCGGTATCTTTTTCGACCGCGTCATTCCGATTTTGCAGGGCGTGACCGAGGATTACGAGATTATCTGCGTCAATGACGGCAGCCGCGACGATACGCTTGAGATTCTAACCGGCTTCCATGTTCGAAACCCCCGCATCAAAATCATCAGCCTGTCTCGCAATTTCGGCAAGGAAGCCGCATTGACGGCGGGAATCGACTACGCCACGGGGGACGCCGTCATTCCCATCGATGCCGATCTTCAGGACCCGCCGGAACTCATCCCCGATCTCGTCAAACGCTGGCGGGAAGGGTTCGACACGGTTCTCGCGGTGCGCCGCGACAGGCAGTCCGACAGCTATTTAAAGCGGACGACGGCGAACATGTTCTATCGCGTAATCGGCAAACTGTCCGAAGTGCCCATTCCCGCCAACGCCGGCGACTTCCGGCTGCTCGACCGGACTGTGGTGGAGGCCCTGAAATTGCTGCCGGAGCGCAGACGCTTCATGAAGGGACTGTATGCCTGGGCAGGGTTCAGATCTTCGTCCATCGAATATTCCAGAACAGCGCGCGTGGCCGGCGATACCAAATGGGGGTTCTGGGGCCTCTGGAACTTCGCCCTGGAAGGAATATTCTCCTTCACCACGCTGCCGCTTCGTATCTGGACTTACGTGGGACTGGGAACAGCCGTATTCGCCGGCATCTACGGGTTCTATATAGTCGTACACACACTAATTTACGGGGCCGACGTTCCGGGCTACGCCTCGCTGATTGTCCTGTTGCTGTTCTTCAGCGGCATGAACATGATTGGCCTTGGAATTCTTGGCGAATATGTGGGCCGGATATTTACGGAAGTGAAACAACGGCCGCTATATCTGGTCGAGTCCGTCGCCGGCATCGAGAATGGGGCAAGCGAGCGAATCCGACAGTCCCGCGACGCCGAAATAGATGATTGAGCCACCGCCGGTTAACGAGCCATGGCGGCGGCTGCTGGTTCAGGGCCTGAAGTTTGGAACCGTCGGTGGCCTGGCGACCGTCGTTCATCTGGCGCTTTTCGTCTTTTGCATCGAACTTGTGGGAATGCAGCCTTTCTGGGCCAATTTCCCCGCCTTCGCCGTCGCGCTGGTCGTTGGTTTTACCGGCCATTTCCTGTGGACATTCCGGGACCGGGACGGCGCGAGTTCCTGGACGCCGGCGTTCGTGAAATTCGCGGTGACGGCCTGCCTCGGCCTGCTGCTGAATTCGCTGATCGTCTACGGTGTGGTGAATACATTCGGCCTGGGTTACGGATACGCTGCGGTGCTCATGGCCACGCTCACCCCCGCCGCCATCTTCACCATTAGCAAATTCTGGGCATTCGCCTGACTGGGGGAAACTCTATTTACGCCGCGCCAGGCAGAATATGGTCAGGCCGGCGAATATGTTGAAGCGAAACAATGTGGCGCGCTCTACATTCTGCAGCAGGATAAGCGCCCGGTTGAGCAACGCCGGCACCTTGCGCAGATCGCTTTTCGGCGCCGGCCCTTGTCTTTTCAGCCGCCATGCGGCGTAAAGCCTGATCGCCGCCGCGGCGGGAAATAGAAACCCGAAGAAATAGCGGCTTCGCACGACCGTCAGGCCTGCACGCGAAACTACATCCTCGATCTGGCGTTTTGTATAGCGCCGCCTGTGCTCCAGGAAAATATCGTGCCCCGACCACAGGAACTGGAAGGCGGGGACGGATATCAGAACCCAACCATCGGCCGGCAGATTTTCGCTATAGTGACGAAGCAGGCCAACGTCGTCGTCCACATGCTCCAGCACGTCCATCATCACGACCAGTTCCTGCGCCGGCCGATCAACCTGCCGGACGAACACGATCTCGCGGCCGTTATGCGATTCGGTACGTTCCTCTTCATAGGCGGGATCGACACAGGTCGCGCGCGCGCAGACGCCGGCATCAAGCAGTTGGCGCGAGAAAATGCCCGAGCCCGCGCCGACATCCAGCAGGGACACACCGCGAACATGCCGCAAAAAGGAAAGGAGCGCGCGCCCCTTCGAGACATAATACCAATGCCTCGCGAGCTCCGGCCCGAGGATGTCCTCTTCCTTTACGTCCATGGGTTCGGCAGCTTTCTGGCGATTTCACGGGTAATTTGGCACAGACCGTCCGGCGTCACAACCGACAGCGTCAACTCACCGCCGCGCGGATTAACTCGGCCCTGGCGTCCATGTCGGCGGCGCGGTCGTCCTCGCCGGCGTTGCGCAGGACCTTGGCGAAATTCACCAGGGTGGGAATAAGTTCGGGATGGTCGGCGCCGAGGCGCGATTCCCTGATTTCCAGGGCACGGTCGATCAGCCGGACGGCGTCCCGGTCCCGGCCCTGCGACTGGAAAACCGAGGCCATGCGGCCCAGCGTCGTGGCGATATAGGGATGGTCGGCTTCCAGCGATTGTTCCTGAAGCTGCAGCGCCTGTTTATAGGTATCCAGCGCCTCGTCATGGCGGCCCTTGTCGTCCAGCATGCCGCCCAGATTGATCAGCAGGTCTGCATGTTCCGGCCGCGCCTTGTTCACGGCCTTGGCCATGATTTTCAGGGCCTGGCGATAAAGCTTCTCGGCTTTTTCGTAGTTGCTGCCATCGTGATGGATGAGCGCCAGATTGTTGATCGTCGCCGCGAGATCGGGGCTGTCCTTGCCCAGGGCTTTTTCCTGGATTTCGATGGCGCGCTCGAATAGCGGGATCGCGTCGGCCACCCGTTCGGTGGCGCGATAGAGCTCGGCGATGCCGTTCAAGACGCTGGCGACCTCGGGGCTCTCGGCCCCGTAAGAGGTCTCCATGATCTGCAGCGCGCGCTCATAAAGCGGCAACGCGGCCTCGTATTCGCCATAGGCATCGTATAGGGCGCCCAGGCTGTTCAGCGCCATGCCCATCTGCGGGCTGTCGGGGTCGACCTCTTCCGCGGCCTTCACCGCGGCGGTGAGTTCCACTTCGGCATCGATATCATTGCCAGCATCGAGCGCCGCCTGCGCGGCGTTCATATGGGTTTCCCAGTCTTTCATCTTCGTTTGCGCCGTCATCGGTGATTTCTCCTTGCGCGCATAATATGCGGCAATGGTGACGAGAAGGTAAATAAACTGCGAGCGCAGATTATACAATTTTGCCGCTGGCGGCGGGGCCGCTGATTGAGTTAGCATATCCGCATTCAACATACACCGGGAGGACAGTTCCAATGCGGCTGACAACAACGACCATCGGGGCCTTTCCGAAACCGGACTACGTGCCCATCACCGACTGGTTCCAGGGCGCCGAGGGGCCCGACACCGTCAGCCCGACCGCGGGCTATTCCGTCCAGATGGCGGGCGTGAAGGCGGACGAGGCCGAGGCCCTGTTCCTGCGGGCGGCGCAAGAGGTCATCGCCGATCAGGTCGCGGCCGGCGTGGACATACCCACCGACGGCGAGGTCAGGCGCGAGAACTATATTCATTATCATTGCCGCCATCTCAACGGCATCGATTTCGAGACCCTGACCGAGAAGGAACTGCGCGGTGGCGCCTATTCGGCCTCGCTGCCCACCATCACCGGCCCGATCGGCGCGCGCGAGAACTTCCTGCCGCATGACTGGAAGGCGGCCCAGTCCTTCACCGACCGACCGGTCAAGGTGACCCTGCCCGGCCCGATGACCATCACCGACACGGTGGCGAACAGCTATTACGACGACGACGCGAAACTGGGCGCGGATCTTGCGGCCGCGATCAACAAGGAATTCCTGGCCCTGGCCGCGGCCGGTTGCACCCATATTCAGATCGACGAACCGGTCTTCGCCCGCAAGCCCGAACAGGCACTGGCCTACGGGTTCGAAAATCTGGATCGTTGCTTCCATGGCGCGCCCGAGGGCGTGATCCGCACGGTCCATATGTGCTGCGGCTATCCCGATAAGCTGGACAACCCGAACTACGCCAAAGCCGACCGGAACGCCTATCTGCGCATCGCCGACGCGATCGAGGACTCGTCGATTCAGGTGGTGTCGCTGGAAGACGCCCACCGCCACAACGACCTCTCCCTGCTGGAGCATTTCAAGAATACCTCCGTGATTTTCGGCGCGGTCGCCGTGGCGAAAAGCCGGGTGGAGAGCATCGACGAAATCCGCGACCGCCTGCGCGCGGCACTGGAGCATATCGACGCCGACCGGCTGTTGGCCGCCCCCGATTGCGGGCTGGGTCTGCTGGGCCGCGACCTGGCGATGGCCAAGCTGAAGAACCTATGCGCCGCGGCGCATGACCTCTGAGGACGGAGCACTTCTTTCCGTCCGCGGCCTGACCCGGGCCGGCATCGACATACCCGATTTCGAACTGACGCCGGGCGAGGCGCTGGCGGTGGTCGGCCCCTCCGGGTCGGGCAAAAGCTTGTTCCTCCGCGCGCTGGCCGACCTCGACCCCAACGAGGGCGAGTTGCGGCTGTCGGGCGCCGTCCGTGAGGCGATGCCCGGCCCCGACTGGCGGCGGCGCGTGACCTATGTGCCGGCCGAATCCGGCTGGTGGGCCGAGCATGTTAGCGAGCATTTCGCGGACTGGCATGCCATCCTGCCGATGGTCGAGGGGCTTGGTTTTCCGGCCGACGCCGGCGACTGGCCGATCGCACGGCTTTCCACCGGCGAACGCCAGCGCCTGGCACTTGCCCGGGCCTTTGCACAAGCGCCGGATATTCTTTTGCTGGACGAGCCGACCTCCGGCCTCGACGTACAGATGACGCTGGCGGTCGAGGCGCGGTTGAAGGATTTTCTGGCGGCCGGCGGCGCCATGATCTTCGTCACCCACGACCCGGCCCAGGCGCGGCGGCTGGCGAAACGCTGCCTGCGCTTCGATGTGGGCGCCGCAACTGAGGAACGGCCATGCCGCTGATCGCTCTCGATTACTGGGACCTCGCGCTGGCCGCAACGCTGTTGCTGGTCAATGCCGGCCTGTCGATCTGGTTACAGCTTGGGCTGGCGCGCGACACCCTGATCGCGGCGGCTCGCATGGTGGTGCAACTCACCCTGGTGGGGCTGGCGTTGAAGCTGCTGTTCGGGCTGGTTTCGCCCTGGCTCACGGCGCTGTTTGCGCTGGCGATGATCCTGTTCGCCGGGCGCGAGGCGATGGCGCGCCAGGAACGCCGCCTCGCCGGATGGTGGGGCTATGGCGTCGGCACCACGGCGATGCTGGCGGCCGCCGCGATCGTCACGATATTCGCGCTGACCACCCAGATCGGCCCCGACCCCTGGTACAATCCGCGCTACGCCATCCCGCTGCTGGGCATGATTCTGGGCAACACCATGACCGGCGTCGCGCTGGGCCTGCATACGCTGACCGCAACGGCGGCGCGCGAAAAGGCGGCGATCGAGGCGCGCCTGGCACTGGGCCATCCGCGCAACGAAGCCCTGCGCCATGTGGTGGCGGCGGCATTGCGGACGGCCCTGATGCCGATCGTCAATTCCATGGCGGCGACCGGCCTGGTCGCCCTGCCCGGCATGATGACCGGCCAGATCCTGTCGGGCGTCGATCCGACCGAGGCGGTGAAATACCAGATCCTGATCATGTTCCTGATCGCCGGCGGCACCGGCTTCGGCGCGCTGACCGCCGTACTGGCCGCCGCCTGGCGGATAACGGACGGGAGACACAGGTTGAGGTTGGATCGGCTGGCGGCGAAGATGGCCCGCTGACCGGCGATCGAGGGCGCCGCCGTTTTGGATACCCGTAGTTATTGAACCGTGCAGACACACCGAACCCGCCCTACTTGTCATCAACCCGTATTTCAGGCTTGTCCCGCGGCCCAATTTGCCCACCTTGCGGGTAGAATTAACTTTGATCGATCGCCAGTTTCACATTTTATTTCTTCATGTTCCTTTTTTGTTTTCATTTGGTTTCTCTTTTTCCCCTTTCGCCGTTGCATTAACGTTAATTGCAAACCGAAAGCAGTTAAGTGCGCCTTTACAAGCAACGCGTCCGTCGCAATTCATTGCTTGAGCAGCCGGGCCGGCGGGTGTATTGGGCGTAGGGCAATATCCGATCAAACGGAACCGGCCCGGTTCAGTTTGATCGGATAAAATTGCCCGCAATTTAAAGATGCTCTAGCTGCAATATTCACAAGAGGCCTGCCCACGGGCAGCGGACACCGGCATGAGCGACCTTCTGCATACCCTGCTGGCCGAACGGGACTATCTGGTGGCCGACGGCGCCACGGGCACCAACCTGTTCGAGGCGGGCCTGATGACCGGCGATTCGCCGGAACTGTGGAATGTCGATCACCCGGACCGGATCGCGGCGCTGCATCAGGGCATGGTCGAGGCCGGGGCTGACATCGTGCTGACCAACACGTTTGGCTGCAACCGCTACCGGATGATGCTGCACGGTGCCGAGACCCGCGTCGCGGAACTAAACCTGGCAGGCGCAAAAATCGCGCGCGAAGTAGCCGGCGCCGCCGGCCGGCCGGTCGTGGTGGCCGGATCGATGGGGCCGACGGGCGAGATTTACCAGCCGGTCGGGCCGCTGAGCATAGAGGACGGCCGCGAGGCCTTCGCCGAACAGGCCCGCGCTCTGGCCGAGGGCGGTGTGGACGTGCTGTGGATCGAGACCATGTCGGGCAAGGAAGAGCTTGAGGCCGCCGTCGCGGGCGCGGCCGTTACCGGCCTGCCGATCGTCGCCACCATGACTTTCGATACCAATGGCCACACCATGATGGGACTGGCCCCGGACGCCGCCATTCAGTTCGCCCACACCCTTGACGCGGGCCTCGCCGCCTTCGGGTCGAACTGCGGCATCGGGCCGGCGGCGCTGGTCGATTCCGTGCTCGGCATCAGCGGCGCGGCAGAAGAGGGCGATGTTATCGTCGCCAAGGGCAATTGCGGCATCCCGCAATATCTTGACGGCCACATCCATTATTCCGGCACGCCGGAAATCATGGCCGACTATGCGCGCCTGGCCCGCGACGCCGGCGCGCGCATCATCGGCGGCTGCTGCGGCACCTCGCCGGTGCACCTGCGGGCCGTCGTCGAGGCGCTGAAAGACTACACGCCCGGCCCCCGCCCCAGCCGCGAGGATATCGAGGCC
>JADFVY010000445.1 GCA_015222795.1 Pseudomonadota bacterium
CTTCCTGCTGCAGAACCTGACGATAAAGGATGGAGTGTTGCGATGGCGGCTGAACCTGGAAGCCATCGACCGGCAAATGGAGGCGATCGGCGGATTCCCGCAAACCCTGCTCGACCGGCGCCATGACGGCCCGACCCATTTCATCGCCGGCGCGCTGTCGCCCTATCTGGGGCCCGAACATCGCGACTTGATCATGCGCCTGTTCCCGGCCACCACGATGAGCGTCATCGCCGGCGCCGGTCACTGGGTACACGCGGAAAAGCAGGAATCCTTCCAGCGCGCGGTTCGGCGTTTCCTGAAACCGCAACGATGATCGGCGCGGGCAACACCAAAGGACCCACGGATGCCAATTAATGAGAAGCAGGAAACCGGCGGCGGCGCACCGATTATCGTCACCGGCGCCGATTCCGGATTTTTCGAAATGCTGCAGGATCTGGTTCTGTCGATCCGCGAGTTTCCCGAGGGGCGAGACTGCGCACTCGCGGTTTTCGATTTCGGCCTGACGGACGAACAGAGAGACTGGCTCGCCCCGCGTGTCACTCATATTGCAACGGCGGACTGGGACATAACATTTCCCGACATGGACCGGGCGCCGGAATATATGAAAAGCTTCGTCGTTACCGCATTTCTTCCGAAATATTTTCCCGGCCATGGCGTCTATGTCTGGCTCGATGCGGATGCCTGGCTGCAGAATTGGTCGGCCGTCCCGCTGCTGATCGAAGGCGCGCGGCGCGACGGGTTTGCCGCCATTACCGAGGTCGATCGCAATTATAAGCGCCTGAGCAGCGGCCTTCGGCTGCGTCTGCACAAATATACTCCCCTGCTGCGCGGGAGAGTTCGGAAAGTCCGGTCCTGGCAACAGAAATATATGGACAGGCTCTATCCACCCTCCGGCGGGCAGGCGCATCTCCTGCAGCCATTGATCAATGCGGGTGTCTTCGCGGTCACCGCCGACGCACCGCACTGGGATGCCTGGGTGGACAGTTATCGATTGGCAAGGATTCGCGATTATCGCGACCTGAACGATCAGACCCCGCTGAACCATGCGGTCTATACCCGGGATCTGCCGGTGCACAAGCTGCCGGCCTGGTGCAACTGGTTGTGCTGCCATGCGCTGCCGATGGTCGATATGGAGCGCCGTCTTCTGGTCGAACCGTCCCTGCCGCATCACCCGATCGGCATCCTGCATATAGCTGGCGAAACCAAGGAAGGTGTGCACGAAATTCCTGAAATCGACGGGGAAACAGCGACCACGGGCCTGCGCCGCCGGGACGTTCAGGCGCTATTTCGCGCAGCGGAATGAGGCGCCATGGCGCCATGGCGCCACCGGTGAGTCCGCCATGGCGCCAAAACTGTTGCATATCGGCAACAGCACTAAACAATCGACATCTCGAATGTCGAATATCTATTGTATTTCCCCTCGGGTGCTGTATAGAGTCCCGCTCGTGACATCGGCGATGCCGTGACGGCTATCTGAGGGGGTGGTCCGGGGCGGTGACAAGCGGGCAACCGTATCGCCGATGACATGAGGGTACATGAAGAAAGATTACGGTCGGGCACGACCAATACAATATACTGCACACAACCTGATAACGGCGGCGGAGAAATCCGCCGCTTTTTTCATACACAAGTGGTCAAATCTCACGCTATTGAAGGGTCAGTAAAAAAATTCTTGATGCTTCTTTAGATCATTTGTATGCTGGCAATGAGAACTAGCGGGTCGGCCATACATGCCGGTCCATGACAAATCGGAGGAAGTGCGTTTCGGCGGCTTCCCTAAACGGATAACATTGGGGGATTTCATGAAGAAGGAACTTCTCGCCGGCACGGTGCTGGTTGGCGCCGCGGCGATTCTCGGCGGGGCGGCTGTTGCCGCCGAGGCGCCGACCTGGAAACTTACCGGCAACGCGAATTTCCAGTTCTACTATGTAGACCAGGATTATAACCGCGTCGAAAGCGGCACGGAAGGCACCTGGTCGGGAACCTGGCCGGCCAACACGCCGGGGACCGGGGAGGACGCAACGGAGATCCAGGACCATGGCTGGTATTTCGGCGTCGACGAGGCGGAGCTTCAGCTCAATGTCTCCGGCACGGCCGACAACGGCCTGAACTACGGCTTCAAGATCGAACTCAACGCCAACACTACCGATGGCAAGATGGCCGACGAGGCGCGGCTGCAGCTTTCCGGTGGCTGGGGCACCCTGCAGATGGGTGACGAGGACGGCGCCGAGGACATCATGAACTACGGCGGCGAAAACCTGATGGGCGCGAC
>JADFVY010000052.1 GCA_015222795.1 Pseudomonadota bacterium
CGGGTGCGCTTGACGATGCGCAAGCATCGCCCGCGCACACCCTCCTGCCGGGGAAACGGGAAACACGATCCCATGGGTGCAATTTGCCTGATACAGACCACTAGGGAGCGGTCGTTGGCGGGTAGACCGCTCCTAGCATAACGGAAATTGCTCAATGAAAAAATTAGTCCAAACGCAAACGACTGACATGGCGGATCAAGCCGCTGCCGGCCAGTTCAGACTTTCATGGATGATGGCGTTTTTCGGCGCGGTGTTTGTCGCGGTACTGTTGATTATCGCAGTAGTCATGGGCTCCTATCTGATCAACATCAAAAAACAGGCGGCCGAGACGACCGCCGTAACGATTCCCGAAACCGTCAAACAGAACCAGCAGGCGCTCAAGGCCGAAATGTTGGCGCGTTATGCTGAAATCGTCCTGTACGCGACCGATGAACGCGATCGTGCTAATGCGCGGCGGCAGGCGGCAACCGTCGTTGCCGATTTGGCCGACGGCGCGGACGCGAACCTGCACCGGTCTCTCAAGGCGGCGGAGCTGGCGATCTTCCAGACCGCGGATGCGATGGTCCGGGTGAACGGTTTGGCGGCGGACATCAGGGACCACCTTCACCGGGCGGACCGGATTATCGGCGAAATCGACGAGAATCTCACATCGATATCCGACGACACGTCCTATCGGGTCGGGTCCACGCTGGACAACATCAACAAAATGCTGGACGGCATGAGCGCCAGCGGCACTCATAACAGATCGGCCCTGGCTGCGAAATTCAGCAGCGATATGGCGATGCTCGGCGATGATCTGCGAGAGAACATGAGTATCAATGACGCAAGCCAGGTGTTCCTGGCCGGCCTGCGGTCGGGCAAGGCCCTCCTGCTCGAGGCGTTGGCCCTGACGGACCAGGAAGCGGTGACCCGAACCGCGGAACGGTTCGCAAAAACCGTGGAACTGATAGAGCGTCAGGTGAGCCAGCTTCCCGCGACGGGCGATTACGAGTATCTGCCGGATCAGGCGGCGAGCTTTGCCGTGTTTTCCGTAATATTCAAAATCCGCTCGGAAATGTTCGGTAACCGGGCTGAGGCCGAGTCCGCAAACGGCCAGGCCTTGGGTCTGCTGGCCGATATCCGCGAAAGCCTGTCCGCGGACGCGGCCGCCACCGCCATGTCCAGCACTCGCGCCATCGCCGAGGATGCGGATACCGTCCAGTATGTCGGGCTGTTGCTGCTGGCGCTTCTTGCCGCCACCCTGGCAATCGGTGCTGTCGTCCTTGCCATTGTCGTAAAACCCGTAACACGGGCGTCGGAGACACTCGACGCTCTAAGCAACGGCGATCTGGATATCGAGCTTCCACCGGCGCCGTGGCAGGAGTTCCTGGCTATCCGGAACTCCATCGCCAATTTCCGGGATGCCCTGATCGACAAGGAGGCCATGCTCCGCGAGCAGGAAGCCGAGCACGCGGCGAAGGACCGCCGGGCCGATAAAATCGGCAGTCTCACCGATGGTTTCGACGCCAAGGCGCGCGACGTCCTGCAGACGGTCGCGTCCGCCGCGACCGAACTGCAGCAGACGGCGGAAAGCATGGCGGCGACCGCCGAGCAGACCAACCAGCAGGCCAGCGCGGTCGCAACGGCCTCCAACCAGGCCTCGGCGAACGTGCAGACGGTCGCCACGGCGGCCGAGCAGCTTTCGGCATCGATCGCCGAGATCGGCCGTCAGGTCAACCAGTCCGCCAAGATCGCCGCAAACGCGGTGGAGGAAGCCGCCAGGACCAACCAGGCGGTACGCGGGCTTGACGAGGCCGCCAGCAAGATCGGCGAGGTCGTTAACCTGATCAACGATATCGCCGGCCAGACCAACCTGCTGGCCCTGAACGCGACCATCGAGGCCGCGCGGGCAGGCGAAGCCGGCAAGGGCTTTGCTGTCGTGGCGCAGGAAGTGAAAAACCTGGCCAACCAGACCGCCAAGGCGACCGAGGAAATCTCATCCCAGATCAGTTCGGTCCAGGAAGAGACCCGCGGCACCGTCACGGCAATCGACAATATCATGCAGGTCATCAGCGAGATCAGCGATATCTCGACCACCATCGCCTCGGCCGTCGAGGAGCAGGGTGTTTCCACGCAGGAGATCGCGCGAAATGTCCAGCAGGCGGCTCAGGGCACCCAGGAAGTCAACTCCAACATCGGGGGCGTCACCGAGGCGGCGTCAAGTACCGGCGCGGCGTCGAACCAAGTGCTCGATTCGGCCGGCCAGCTCGCGGCCCAGGCCGAGGGCTTGCGCGGCGATGTCGAGAAATTCCTCGCCGACGTCCGCGCCGCCTGATCGTCTATACGTCTTCAACGGCCTGTCGTTTGCTCCAGGCCGGGGCCGCCCTTCGGGGCGGCCCATTTTTTGCGAGTCATCCACCCTCCGGATGAGCCAAAACGTCGGTCCCGCGCCAAAATTTTGTACCCACAAATCATTTGTGGAATTACCCTTTTTTTTGACTAAATACTGCTGCATATCTCGCATGAGGTGTGACCGCGTAGCACAGGTCGCATTAACCTGCTGTTAGCCTAACGTATATATACACCTTTCCTATAGTAATTTGGCTAATCGGCGATCAATGCCACCCCGGCATGAGGCCGCCATAACGCTGTTTTCCGCCCATCTGGGCTCAATTCTATCGGGAGTTACACTATGTC
>JADFVY010000446.1 GCA_015222795.1 Pseudomonadota bacterium
CGGGCCAGACTCTAAGCGCGCTGAAGAAGACTCCTGCACATAATCTGCATATTTAATCCGCAATAAATCCTGTTTTCGGCCATTTGCCTTGCACATCGTTCCAATACGGTTGCCGGCATGGTTCAGATACCGAAACAACTCGCCGGCTCCGGCGCCGCCCGTATCCTCTTCGTCGTTGCGCTGGGCATCCTGGCGCTCGAGCCGATCCTCTGGCTGGTCCGGACCTGGCGCGACCCGTCCTATGATTCGCAAGGCTTCCTGGTTTTTCTGATCGCCGCCGGCCTGTTCGCCTGGAGCGTCACCAGTAAACGGCAGGACTACAATGCGCCACATCGCCGGCGCGCCGTCTGGTTGCTGATCGCGACGGCCGTAATCCGCCTTGCCGGTCAGGTGCTGGCGATCAACACCGTCGGCGCAATTGCCCTGGTGATCGATGTTTATGCAATCGCCCTGTTGTGCGGTCTGCACACCAGGGCGCGGGCGGTGTCGCCGGGATGGCTGGCCTTGTGTTTCGCCTTTTCCCTGCCGCTGGAGCGCATCGTCCAGCGCACCATCGGCTACGGGCTGCAAAACCTGTCGGCGGACGGCGCCTGCATCGTTCTCGGCACGGTGTTCGACGATGTGATCTGTGAGGGCGTCCGCATTGTCATCGCCGGCGTGGATGTATTGGTCGACCTGCCCTGTTCGGGCGCGCGGGCGGCGCTGTTGCTGCTGTTGCTGTTCTGCGCGGCGGGCGGCATCGGCCGGCCCAGCCCGGGGCAGGCGCTCACGGGATTCGCCGTCACGCTCACCGCTGCGATTGTCGCCAATATCGTCCGCATCTGCATTCTGGCCATCGGCATCGCCAAGCCCGAACTCTATTTCGACATCAACGTGATGGAACAGCCATGGCACGATCTGGTGGGGCTGGTGACGTTGCTTATCGGCGGTGCGCCGATCATCGCCTGGGCCAGCTTGCTAAACCGAGCGCCGCGACCGCCGGCCCGGCAACGAAATGCGCCGCGCCTCAACCCCCTTATGCCGGTCCCCATTATTCCCGCAATCGCCTTTTTTGCGCTCGCGCTGGTCATCGTCAATCTGCCGCACCGGCCGGTGGATGTGGTCAAGCGCGACATCTCGATCGACATGCCGGAGCGGCTCGCCGGGTACCGCGCACAGCCGATCGCGCTTACCGCCAGCGAAGAATCCTATTTCGTTCAGTTTGGCGGCGCGGCGGCGAAAGCCGGTTATGGCCCGAACAATCTGCTGATCGTCCGCACGTCCGCGCCGTTGCGCCATCTGCATACGCCGGAAGACTGCCTGCGCGGGCTGGGCTTCGATGTCGACTACCTCGGCGTTACCTATACGCCGGCGCCGACAGCCATATACCGGGCGTGGGCGCAAGACGGGCAGGCCTGGCTCGTCCATGTAAGTTTCGTTTCCGACACGGGATACGTAACCACCAACATTGCCGAGGCCGTGTGGCGCTGGATGCAGTCGCCCGGCGACGTCTGGTCGGCGGTACAGCGCATCACCCCCATCGATATTCCCGAGGCCGATCGCCTCGCCTGGGATCGGGCCGTATTCGCCAGCCTCGATCTCCCTTCTCAACCCACCCCAATCCAATTCGCAAAATTGAATGGAGAAGATCATGATTAGACAACGGTTCCTTATCGTCATTGGCGCCATCGCCTTTGCACTCTCGGCCCTGCCACAACACGCCCGCGCCGCGCTACCGTCGGAACGTGAATTGGGTGGCTCCGTCACCGCCATGGTGGACGGCAGGCAGATCCACTTTCCCGCGCTGAAAACGGATATCACCGCCGACATCCGGGGCGACCTCGCAACGGTCACGGTGGTTCAGACCTTCAGCAATCCCACGGTGACCCCGCTTAACGCCACCTATCTCTTTCCGCTGAACAAGGACGCGGCGGTTTACGCCATGCGGATGGAGGTCGGCGACGAAATTGTCACCGCAACGATCATGAAGAGTGAGGAGGCCGTACAAACCTTCGAGAAAGCCAAGAGCGAAGGAAAGGCCGCGGCCCTGCTGACCCAGCATCGCCCGAACATGTTCACCCAGCAGATCGCCAATCTGATGCCGGGCCTGCCGGTGACGGTCACCCTTCAATACACCCAGGCGGCGGCGCGCATCGACGGCGCCTATGAACTCGTCGTGCCACTGATCGTCGGCCCCCGCTATCAGCCGAGCGCCCCAAGCGCGCAAGTCGCCGGCGACGACATTGTCCCGTCCGGCGAATGGCGGGTGCAAGCGCCGCCGGCCTACCCGGACGTGGCGGGATTGACGATCCCCGACACCATTGAACGGGACCGCGTCTCCATACGCGTCAATCTGGTTTCGGGCGTGGCCATCAAGGCCGCCACCAGCGCGACCCATGCGGTCGATATAGGCGGCACGGATACCGCAAAGACCGTCACGCTGGCAGACGGTCGGACAATCGACAACAAGGATTTCGTTCTGCGCTACCAGCTTGCCGGCCGGAAGACCGAAGCCGGGTTTCTCGCCCACAAGGATCAGCGCGGCGGGTTCTTCAGCCTCTTGATCGAACCGCCCGAGGCGCCCGAGGCGAATGACATTACGCCGCGCGAGATGGTGTTCGTGCTGGATACGTCAGGCTCCATGGGAGGGATCCCGATAGAGGCCAGCAAGACATTCATGGCC
>JADFVY010000447.1 GCA_015222795.1 Pseudomonadota bacterium
CCCAGGTCACGTCGCGGTCGACGCGGACCGGTTCGGCCTCTTCGACGATCAGCGCGCCGGCCAGTCCGCGGCCCTGCTGTTCCGTGCTGTTGACATGGGGGTGGTACCAGAAGCTGCCGGCATCGACGGCCTCGAACTCGTACATGAAGTCGCCGCCGGGTGGAATCGCCTTCTGGGTCAGGTCCGGCACGCCATCCATGGCGTTGGGCAGTCTTATGCCATGCCAGTGGACCGTCGTCGGCTGCTCCAGGCCATTGCTGGCGATTACGCGGACGGTTTCGCCCTGGCGAACCCGGATCTCCTGGCCCGGCACGACCCCGTTATAGGCCCAGACCCTGGTGTCGGGCCATTCGCCACCGATCAGCGGCACGGTCGCCGGGGCCGCGGTCAACATCGTCGGCAGCGGGATGGCGCCGGCCAGGCGCGCCCCGGGCAGCAGGGCCGACGCGCCCGCGGCCAGGGCCGATCCCATCAACCCGCGCCGCGAAATAGCACGATTCATACAGTCGTCTTCCTTCAGGACCCGCCGGGTTTGCACTGGGGATATTGTTTCAGGATCGAACAGTTGCCCAGATCGCAGGCCGTGCGCATCGCCGTACAGGCTTGTTCATGCTGGTTCAGCATAATATGGGTGCCGGTCTTGATGGACCAGAATTTTTCCGACTTCGGACTGAGTTCGATACCCTTGTCTGCATCCGCCTGGGCGCTTTTGAAGAAGGGCTCGGCGCCGTCCCAGTCGTTCTTGTTGCCCAAGGCCTGGCCCTGCGCGAAGCTAAGATTGGCGCGCGCTATCAGCGCCTTGATTGTCGGCTTGGCGCGGATGGATTCGGTGAACGCCTCGCGGGCCAGATCCGGCTTGCGCGCGGCCAGCAGAATCATTCCTTTTTCGAGAAAGGGCCAGGACAGCCATTCGTCGTCGACGCCCCTGGTGTTGCGCCCGACCTTGATTGCCTTGTCCAGCGATTCCAGGGCGGATTTCGGCTTTTTCAGGCGGGCCAGCGTCGACCCGCGCATGACCAGCGCCGAATCGAAGTTCGGCGCGATCATCAACGCCTCGTCCAGCGCCTGCAGGGCCTCTTCCATCTGGTTGGCCTCGTAGGCCTTCACAGCTTTTTCGAACAAGGCCTTGGCCTTTGCCGCGGCCGCCTGTTCGGTTTTTTTCCGTTGTGCCTCCTTTTCCGCTTTTTGCTGGTCGGTTTCGCCCTGGGTCGCTTGGGGCGCGGCCGGCTGATTCACCGAAGCCGTCAGCAGCTTTACCGCCTCGGCCTGCGTCTTGCCGACCAGCAGCCCGTCCTTGTCGGCGACGATCGGCCCATTCGGCGAGCCGCTGACGATGACCGGTGTCCAGAACAACTGACCCCTGACCGAATAAGTCAGCGACAGCGCATAATAATCGCCGGCCTCGCCTTGGAAGTTCAGGTTCAGACCCTGAAGCGCATCGATATTTCCCATGCGTATGATGTAGTCGCCCGGTACCAGCCTGGCCCGGAGGAAATCGCCCGCGCGCGCGCCTTCATGGATTCGCGCGGGATAGCCGGCGACGACGCTGATCAGCGCCTTGCCGACGGGTTTAATCGTTACCGTGGCGCCATCCAGCCCGCCGGGGGCGTATGTGTCGGATGGCTCGCTCAGCGTGGCAGTGGGCAAGGGTACTTCCGCGACTACGGCCGCGGGTTCCTCGGCGGCGGGCGCCTCGGCTTCCGGCGCGGCCGGCGTGGTCGCCGGTTCCTGGCCGTTGTTGTCGCCTGTTTTGTTCTCGCAACCCGCCAGCGTGGCGATCAGCAACATCGCCAGCAGCGCCTGAATAGATTTCATTTTCATATCGGTCTTCTTTTTTTGTTACCCGCTTTTGAGGATCGCTATCTTAATAGGACGGTGCGCTCTGGCAAGGGGTGGCGGCGCCCGCCGCAATCTGCTAACAGACGGCGCGTGTGGCCCCAAGGGTCGCCAGGCAATTTTTATTGTCCCGTTTTTGTATTTCCTGGGAGATGGTTGACATGCAGCTTAAAGACAAGAGCCTGTTTCGGCAGCAATGTTATATCGACGGCGCCTGGGTCGACGCCGACGGCGGCGAGACCATCAACGTCAATAACCCGGCGACTGGCGACATTCTTGGCGCCGTGCCGAAGATGGGCGCCGACGAAACCCGCCGTGCCATCGAGGCGGCGAACGCGGCCTGGCCGGCGTGGCGTGCCAGGACCGCCAAGCAGCGTGGCGATATCATCCGCCGCTGGTACGAGCTGATGCTGGAAAACCAGGACGATCTGGGCATGTTGATGACGCTGGAGCAAGGCAAGCCACTACCCGAGGCGAAGGGCGAAGTCGCCTATGCGGCCTCGTTCCTGGAATGGTTCGCCGAGGAGGGCCGCCGCGCCTATGGCGATGTGATCCCGCCCCACATGGCCGACCGCCGCGTCGTCGTGATCAAGGAACCGATCGGTGTTTGCGCCGCGATTACGCCGTGGAATTTCCCCGCCGCGATGATTACCCGCAAGGCCGGCCCGGCGCTGGCCGCCGGCTGCCCGATGGTGGTCAAGCCGGCAACGGCGACGCCTTATTCGGCGCTGGCTCTGGCGGAACTTGCGACGCGCGCGGGCGTGCCCAAGGGCGTGTTCAGCGTGGTGACCGGCAGCGCGGGCGCGATTGGCGGCGAGATGACGTCCAACCCGATCGTGCGCAAACTTACCTTCACCGGCTCGACGGAAATCGGCAAGCTGTTGATGCGGCAGTGCGCCGGCACGGTGAAGAAGGTCAGCATGGAACTGGGCGGCAACGCGCCCTTCATCGTGTTCGACGACGCCGATCTCGATGCCGCCGTACAGGGGGCCATGGACTCGAAATACCGCAATGCCGGGCAGACCTGCGTCTGCGCCAATCGCCTGCTGGTGCAGGACGGCGTCTATGACGCCTTCGCGGCGAAGCTGGCCGAGGCGGTCTCCGGCCTTAAGGTCGGCAGTGGCATCGATGCGGGCATTAACCAGGGCCCGCTGATCGATATGTCGGCGGTCGAAAAGGTCGAGGAACATATCGCGGACGCGTTGTCGAAGGGCGCGCGCATCATGGTCGGTGGCAGCCGTCACGAACTTGGCCAATCCTTCTTCCAGCCGACCATCCTGGCCGATGTGGACACCAGCATGAAGGTGACCAAGGAAGAAACCTTTGGCCCGCTGGCCCCGCTGTTTCGCTTCAAGACCGAGGAAGAAGCCATACAGATGGCCAACGACACCGAGTTCGGCCTGGCCGCCTATTTCTTCAGCCGCGACATGGGCCGGGTCTGGCGCGTTTCGGAGGGCCTGGAATACGGCATCGTCGGCGCCAATGTAGGCATTATTTCTACCGAGGTGGCGCCCTTTGGCGGGGTCAAGGAGTCCGGCATCGGCCGCGAGGGATCTCACCATGGCCTCGACGAATTCATGGAGGTCAAATATATCTGCATGGGTGGAATAAGCTAAATCGGAAGGGGCCGCAACGTGACACTGGACGCCGCCGCATACGATCATTCCGCCTCGACGGCGGTCGTTCAGGTTCGCGACCTGATCTACGACTATCCGACGGCGCGCGCGCTGTTCGGGGTGTCCTTCGATATCGAACCCGGCAGCATCACCGCGCTGGTCGGGCCCAACGGGGCCGGCAAGACGACGCTGTTGCGCTGCCTGGCGGCGCTGGAAACACCCTATTCGGGCAGCGTGTTCGTGGACGGGATGAATGTCGAGGAACATCCGCGCGATATCCACGAGCGTTTGGGGTTTCTGCAGGATTTTTTCGGGCTCTATGACGATCTTACTGTCCGGCAATGCCTGGACCATCACGCCGCGGCCCATCACGTACCCTGGTCCGAGCGGCCGGCCGCGGTGGAACAAAGCGCCGAGCGGCTGGGGCTTGCAGACCGGCTGGACCAGAAGGCCGGCGCCCTGTCGCGCGGTCTGCGCCAGCGCCTGGCGGTGGCGCAGGCGATTATCCACCGGCCCAATCTGCTGTTGCTGGATGAACCGGCCTCGGGCCTGGACCCGGAGGCGCGCCAGGATCTTTCGCGCCTGCTGGTGACCCTGCGCGACGAGGGCATGACGTTGGTTGTTTCTTCGCATATCCTGGCCGAGTTGCAGGATTACTCCACCCATATGATGATCATGCAGGATGGCCGGCTGACCGAAAACAGCGCCATCGGCGCCTACGAGCAACCTGGCGCCGACCGCTTGCGGGTGGTGCTCGGCGAGACCCATGACGGGCTGGCCGGCGTCCTGGCCGGCGCGCCGGGGGTGTCGGCGGTGTCGGTCGACGGGGCCGCCGCCTCGTTCGATTTCG
>JADFVY010000448.1 GCA_015222795.1 Pseudomonadota bacterium
AACGATGGCCTGGCGGTCCTTCGAGACATCCTCGAAATGGGTGCGCGCCCGAATAACGACGGAGCCACGGCCCGTGTGATAGGCGCTACGAATCCCCGAACGGCCGAGAATCACGCCGCCCGTGGGAAAATCGGGTCCCTGCACATGCTCCATCAGCCCGTCGATGGAGATTTCGCGATCCTCGATATAGGCCATGCAGGCGTCGATCACCTCGCCCAGATTGTGGGGCGGGATATTAGTCGCCATGCCTACCGCGATGCCGCCGGCGCCGTTGACCAGCAGGTTCGGTAAGGTCGCTGGCAGGACCGTGGGTTCCTGCTGGCTGTTGTCGTAGTTGGGCTGAAAATCGACAGTGTCCCTGTCGATATCCTCCAGAATCGACTCGGCGGCCTTGGTCAGGCGCGCCTCGGTATAGCGGTAGGCGGCTGGTGGATCGCCGTCCATTGAACCGAAATTGCCCTGGCCGTCGACCAGCATCAGCCGCATCGAGAAATCCTGCGCCATGCGCACCATGGCGTCGTAGATTGATTGGTCGCCATGGGGATGCCAGCTGCCGATCACATCACCGACGATGCGCGCCGATTTCTTGTAGGACTTGTCGGAGGTATATCCGCCCTGTTTCATGGCGAACAGGATACGGCGATGCACTGGTTTCAGCCCGTCGCGGACGTCAGGCAGGGCGCGGCTCACGATCACGCTCATGGCGTAATCGAGGTAGGAGCGTTTCATCTCCTCTTCGATTGTTATCTGGGGAACGCTCGAAGGATTCTGGGGCGTCGTTTCGTCGGTGCTCAATGCTTGGCGATTCGGTTATTGTGCGGGAGCACGAAACCTAGCCTTTATTGCGCCTGCGAACAACAAAATATAGCGTTTGCGACAAGTTTTCGAAGCCTCCCGATTCATCCCCCGATCGCGGGCAATTCACGCTTGAACGGAACGCCCTCCACCGGCGCCTCATCGAGCCCACGGGCGGCCTTGTGGCCGGCATAGACGGCGGCCGCGATGGTCGAGGGCGCAAGGCAATCTCCTATGGCCGAAACCGATTTGATCTCCGCTAATTCAAGCGCTGACGTATCATAAGCAAGCAATTGATATAACTCATTGTTCGGGGTCAACGAAGTTACCGGCACGACGGTGTCGCACTCAATATCGCGGGTACGGCTTGTATAGACGCAGGACAGGGTCGCGACACCCGGCCGCAGTTCGGCGATGCCGTGCAGCGGGACAATCTCGACGCCCAGTTCCAGCAGCCGCGTCTGGATTCGCGCCTGCTCCATGGAAAAGTGGGTCCAGTTGGACACGTCGGCCGCCGGCGTCACGAAGGTTACCTCACGACCATCCAGCCGCAGTTTTTCGGCCAGCACGCCACCCATGTAGTAGTGATCGTCGTCGAACAGCAACACCCGGCCTTCGGCCGCCTTACCGGCCATGATATCGTTGGGCGTCAGGATATTGACGGC
Source organism: Pseudomonadota bacterium (assembly GCA_015222795.1). GTDB lineage: Bacteria > Pseudomonadota > Alphaproteobacteria > UBA8366 > JADFVY01 > JADFVY01. The sequence continues at coordinate 1,461 of JADFVY010000448.1, forward strand.
GTCGTGGCCGGGGATCGGTTCGCGATGCTTCCGCCCTACCCCGTCGCCGCGCCAGCGCGCACCAGTTGCCAGGATGACCTGCTGGAAGCCGAATTCGCGGATCTGGTTGGCATCGAGCCGGCTATCCAGGTAGATCGTAACGTTCGGCATATTGTTGATTTGCTGCAGCCGGTGGTCCCTGACGCGCGCCCAGGCCGCCAGGCCGGGCAGTTGCGATTCCAGCGTGACTCGCCCGCCGGGCTGCGTCGTGGCCTCGGCCAGCGCCACCGTGTAACCGCGTTGACCCAACGCGCGCGCCGCCTCCAGCCCCGCCGGACCGGCCCCGACGATGAGCACCGAATCATCCGATTTCTTCGCCGGGATGCGGTCGGGATGCCAGCCGCGGCGCCATTCCTCGCCCATTGTGGGGTTCTGGGTACAGCGGATCGGCGTCATGGTGAAGCCGCCGGTCACACAGATATTGCAGCCGATGCATTCGCGGATATCCTCCATCCGGCCTTCCTCGATCTTCTTCGGCAGGAAGGGATCGGCAATGGAAGGCCGCGCCGCGCCGATGAAATCGACGATGCCCTTGTTCACCAGCGAGACCATCAGGTCGGGCGAGGTGAAGCGGCCAACGGCGACCACCGGCTTGCTGGTCATCTGCTTCACGAACGAGATATATTCGGTCTGCGAACCTTCCGGCGAGAAGCGCGAGGTCGTGGAATCGTTGGGCCAATCGGCAATATTGACGTCCCAGAGGTCCGGCAGTTCCCCCAGCATCTCGATGACGGCCTTGCCTTCCTCCTCGACGGTGACACCGCCAGGGCCCAGCAGTTCCTCCACCGCAAAACGCACCGCGACGGCGCAGGAATCGCCGACGGCATCCTTGGTGTCCTCGATCAGCTCGCGCAGCAGGCGGGCGCGGTTTTCGATGCTGCCGCCATATTCGTCCGTGCGCTGGTTGTAGCGGCGCGACAGGAAATGCATTGGCAGGGCCAAGTTGTGCCCGGCATAGACGTAAACCAGGTCGAATCCGGCCTTTTTTGAACGAATCGCCGCGGCGCGGTGCCATTTTCTCAAAGCCTTGATATCCGACTTGTCCATGGCGCGGGCATGCACCGGGTCGTAATTGTCGACGACCATGTCCGACGGCGCCATTGGCACCTCGCGGCTCATCCGGTTGACCGCATGCTGGCCGTTGTGGGTGAGTTCGATGCCGGCCAGCGATCCATGCTCATGCACGGCCTCGGTCATGGCCGCCAGCGCCGGAATGTCGCGGTCGTCCCACAGGCGGGCCTCCGGGTAGGGGCTGACGTCGCTGCTGTGATGGATCTCGCATTCCTCGGTGC
>JADFVY010000053.1 GCA_015222795.1 Pseudomonadota bacterium
GCATGGGGTTCGACGAGAAGGCGATGGCGGCCGAATTGCTCAGTCTGGCGGTTCGTGGGTATGTCCGGGTTATTCGAACCAAGCGCGGCCTCTTTGGCTTGCGGCGGACCGACAAGGGGGCTAGCCAGTTGACCGGCGCGGAGCGTCATTTGATGTCCGCCCTTTTTCGCGGCACGACCGAGGTCGTCATCAGCGACAAGCAGGGGGTCAGGCTGCGGGTTGCGATGGAGGCCTTTCAAAAACATCTTGAGAACGATCTGGAGGGCCCCGTCTACGCCACCAATGTCGGGGCGACACTGACCGGCGTCGTGATCAGTGGCGTCGCGTTCATGGGCGCCTCAATGGCCTACAGGGATGTCGCGCTGGGGAATGTCGAATTGGCGATGGCGGGGGCCGCCGGACTGTCGATTATCGCTATGAACCTGCTGTTCTTTACGCTGATGAAGGCGCCGACGGCGCTGGGCCGCGACTTTCTGGACGAAATCGCCGGATTCCGGATGTTTCTGGTCACCGCCGAGCATGAGCGCATGAAAATGGCCGACGCGCCCGAAATGTCCGATCACCTTTACGCGACCAATCTGCCTTATGCCCTGGCGATGGATATTGAACTGGTCTGGTCGGATCAATTCTCGTTCCTGCTGAAACGCGCGATTCCCGATCCCATGGATTACGACTGGTACGCCGGCGGCGGCGGAGAGAGCTTCAGCAATGGCCTGGTCGGCATGGCCAGTACACTGGGCGCGGCAATCGCCGGAGTCCTCGAAAAAGACGATGGGGGACCGGGGTAGAGTCTATTGAGCGCGCCTGACGTCATCGAGCAGCATGTATGTGAAACCCGTCTCGCCCGGTGTCCGGTAGGCCCCTTGCGCGTTCAGGACCTTCGCGGCGATGGCCGTCATTTCCCAGCCGTCCACTTCATCGGCCGGCCATCGGGGAACCGTGAGAGCGGCAAAGTCCTCGGTCTCCCCGAATGTTCTTACCGCTGGCAGGTCAAGGGAAATGTTCGGATTCAGGTTGCTGTTCGACCATGACCACAGCCATGTATTGCTGACCGTCGATATCGACCCCACGAACTGAATTCGCGCGATCACCGCGGGTACGCCGGCATTGCTGAACACGATCTCGCCGGTCTCCTGGCTCCAGTCCCAGCGCTCGTGTTCAGACAGTTCATATTGTTCCTTCAGGTGGTCCAGCTTTGCTTGCAATTCGGAATTTGCGTTGGAGACAAGGGGCAGCCACGATGCGGACCGCGCCTCCATCAACGGCGCTACGCTGCTGCCTTTTTTGTTGTCGTAGCAGTTGTGGCAAAGTATTTTCAGATTCAGGTTTTGGCTGTTCTGCTCATTCCACTCGCCTTGCTCCTGAAACGCCTGCTCGCAAGCGCCGCACCAAGCGTCCGGCCATGGATCGTCCTTGGTGGGATAATTGCAATACCAGCGCTGGCGAGGATCGCCCGCCAGGTGGTTGCACACAAAGGCGCGGTTGGCTTCGCCGTGGGTTGGGCATTCGATTTTGTTTTCGGAATCCGACATGTGTTCCCCTATTTTCGTATGCGCATAGTAGGCATGAGAGGTTTCCTGTTGGTTAAGTGTTGGCGCCGCGAGAGATTAGCATGACCTGACCTGAACGTCATGCAGGCGCCCTTGCGTTTCGCCGCTCTTTGCCCCATATCCTGCTCATGACGCGCCCTTGGCATTTGGGCGCTGTTTTCTTGTTGGAGAGTTAACTCAATCATGGCCACCCAGAACGACGTCGTCGCGCGACGCCGGACATTCGCGATTATTTCGCATCCGGATGCGGGCAAGACGACGCTGACAGAAAAGCTGCTGTTGTTTGGCGGTGCGATTCAGGCGGCCGGCGCGGTCAAGGCGCGGGGCGAGCAGCGGCGCGCCCGTTCCGACTGGATGAAGGTGGAGCGCGAGCGCGGCATTTCGGTCGCCTCGTCGGTGATGACCTATGAGTATCAGGGTTGCATCTTCAACCTGCTGGATACGCCGGGCCATGAGGATTTCTCCGAGGATACCTATCGCACGCTGACCGCCGTGGATTCGGCGATCATGGTGATCGACGCGGCCAAGGGCATCGAGGCCCAGACCCGCAAATTGTTCGAGGTATGCCGCCTGCGCGACATGCCGATCATCACCTTCGTCAACAAGCTGGACCGCGAAAGCCGCGATTCGTTCGAACTGATCGACGAGGTAGAGCAGGCCCTGGCGCTGGACGTGACGCCGGGAAGCTGGCCGATCGGCATGGGGCGCAATTTCCTGGGATCCTATGACCTGTTGCACGACAGACTGGCATTGCTGGAGCGCGCCAAGAAAGGGCGCCCGGAAGAAACCGAGCGTTGCGAGGGCCTGGACGACCCGAAGCTGGACGAACTGCTGCCCGATTACGCGGTTGCCCAACTGCGCGAAGAGGTGGCGATGGCGCGTGGCCTGATGCCGGAATTCGACATGCAGGCCTATCGCGACGGCAACATGACGCCGATCTTCTTCGGCAGCGCGATCAATAATTTCGGTGTCGGCGAACTGCTGCAGGGGCTGGTCGACCTGGCCCCGCCACCGCAGCCGCAGCCGGCGGTGGAACGCATGATCGAGCCGACGGAAAAGAAGGTCACCGGCGTCATTTTCAAGATCCAGGCGAACATGGACCCCAAGCATCGCGACCGCATCGCTTTCATGCGGCTGGCCTCGGGCCATTTCAAGCGGGGCATGAAGCTGAAGCATGTGCGCAGTGGCAAGATGATTGCGATGAGCGCCCCCGTGCTGTTCCTGGCGCGCGACCGCGAACTGGCCGAGGAAGCCCATGCCGGCGATATCGTCGGCCTGCCCAACCACGGAAATTTGCGGATCGGCGATGCGCTGACCGAGGGCGAGGATATCCATTTTACCGGCATTCCCGCCTTTGCGCCGGAACTGCTGCAGCGCGTGCGGCCAGAAGACCCGATGCGCGCCAAGCATCTCGGCCGGGCGCTGACCCAATTGGCCGAGGAGGGCGCGGCCCAGGCATTCCGCACGCGGTTGGGTTCGGACTGGATCGTCGGCGTGGTCGGACCGTTGCAGTTCGAAGTGCTGGCCGACCGCATCCGCACCGAATACGACATCCCCGTGCGGTTCGAGCAGACGGAGCTTTATACCGCGCGCTGGGTCGAGGCCGGCGACAGCCAGATCATGAAGAAATTCGCCGACGCCAACGGCTCGGCGCTGGCCGACGACCATGACGGGAAGCCGGTATTCCTGGCCCGCAACGCCTGGCACTTGGAGCGCACGGCCGAGGATTTTCCCGAGATTAGCTTCCTGAAGACCAAGGAACAGGTGGCCTGAGTTTCCGAGGTAGCTCGGTGGATGGGGCTGGCGCCGTTCTATCGCAGCGGATATTTAGCCCACAGCCCGGCGCGGGATTCGCGGGCGCGTCGTTCGGTGCGGCCGTAAACGCCGGCGAGCGCGGTATCGACATCCTGGCTTTTCTTGTCGGTTCGGTTCACGATCGCCCACCCGTTCTGCAGCATGGCGCGGCCGACATCGCCGACTTTGTTGTTGGAACAGATGGCCAGGTCGCGGCGCTTTTTAAATTTTACCTTGATGATACAGACGAGTTCGCCGTTCTCGCCGATCAGCTGGTCCAGTGCCGCGCGGGAAAACCAACCATCGCTGTTGTCGAGATTGGGTGCCTCAATGCCCCATAGGTCCAGGTTTTTACTATCGATAATGACCGTATCGCCATCCGTTGCGATGGCGACCCCCGATATCATATCCTGCCGCGGTTCAGGCGTTTCAACCGCCGCGGTTCCGTTCGCGGCTTTCTCGCTGACACACCCGGTGAGAATGGAGAGCACCGCCAATGGCGCGAAAATCGTATATTTTCTATTCATGGGTAAATCATTAATGAATTTGCGGTGTCCGGCAAGGAAAAATCCTCATAGTCGATAATCTGTTTTAATTCAGGACTGGCATTTTTGGGTCAGGAACAGATATCGGTTCACGCTGAAAAAGAATGCCCCCGTCGCGTCGAGTTCCCTTAAACCGGCGATCCAGGCCATGCCATCCTCTTTGGCGATAGCTCCCTGTTTCGCCGCGTAGACCGACATTGCCCTCGCCACATGCCAGCCGAAATTTTCGCGATTGAACTCGTGGTTTACGATGACATGGGCCTTTCTTCCGACTAATTCGAACCCGGATTCGCCAAGCAGGCGCCCCAGTTCCCGGGGCAGGAATGGGTGGGCGCAATGCCGGGGCCAGGCCTCGCGGATCCGCGAGGTTGTCGCATCGTTGGTGGAATTGAACAGGATCGTATCGGCGTCGGTCGCCATGATTACCGCTCGCCCACCGGGCTTCAGGACACGGTTGAGCTCGGCGAAAGCGAGGCCAAGGTCGGACACATATTCATAGACCTGCGTCGAGACGGCGCGGTCGAAATGCGCGTCGGGCCAGGGCAGGGCGGTGGCGTCGCCGGCCATGATCTCGACGTTGCCCAGATCCCGGCAGCGATGCCGCGCGATTGCCAGCATCGATTCGCTTATGTCGAGTCCAGCGGCAAGGCCGCTTGGCCCCACGGCCCCGGCGATGTCGCGCAACAACATGCCAGGCCCCGATCCCACATCCAGCACCCGCTCGCCCGGACCGGGCGCCAGCAGTTCCATCACCACGGCGCGCGTGGCTGCGATATCGGGCGTCAGATAGGACCGCTCGGTCTCGGCGGCTTCCTTCTCGTCGAATTCGATGGCTTCGCTCATTGCGGCCTCCAGTGGACGCAAATCCTGCCACGGC
>JADFVY010000054.1 GCA_015222795.1 Pseudomonadota bacterium
CTGTTCCTCGGTGAGGTTCAGCTTCCATTCAGGCATCGCCGAATCCCAGGGCGTCGCCTCGGTCGGCAGGCCCGGCCCGCCATTGGCCACGCGCCAGAAGGTGTAGCCCTCGACGATGGTCTCGATTGTGCCATTGTCGGTGAAATTGATCGGGCGCAGCTTGAAGCCGTCGGCCATCGGCCCGTCGCCGGCGACACTGTCGCCGTGGCAGGGCCGGCAGTTCATGGCGTACAACGCGCGGCCCTCGAACAGGTTCTTCTCGACCAGCGCCGCCTTGACGATCTCGGGGCTGACGTCTCCGGCTTCCAGATCGGCCAGGAATTTCAGCATCGGCGCGGTTGCGATGGCGGAGAGCGGGTTCTCGTCGAATTCGTCGATCCAGATATCGACATCGCCCTGGACCTGCTCAATGAACGTTACCTCGCCCGATTTTGCCTGTTCCAGGAAGGCCTGGACATCGTCGTCGGACGGGTTGGAGAATGGGTTTCGCATCTCCTCGAACTGTTTTGGAAAGTTTGATGAGGGATGCTGGATGCGCAGCGACGACGGCAATTCCACTTTCGGCAGTTTCGCGTCATAGACCTGCCAGCCGACCAGAAGCGGTATGGCCACCAGCACCACCAGCCGTGGCGTCTGGCCGTAATCGCCGCGCATGAAGCGCCAGATCGGCCCCATGAATTCATCGATATTGCGGTCGGAAAAAGTGACCAGCATGAACATCGCGACCAGGGTCAGCACCATATAGAAGAACACCAGCGTGCCGGGCACCGGCAGCGGGAACGGCAGCGCCGTTATCGAGCGCGAGGCGGCAGGGATTACCCATTTGATCAGCCCGTAGACGGCCACGATGGTGAGCAACACCGTCAGGGTGCGGGGAATGTTGAACTTGCCCATGGTCAGCTCCCTTCCTCGACCTGTTTTTGAAGCATCAGGTATGAAAGCAGGTCCTGGAAGTCCTTGACCGTCAGCGCCTCGTTGATATCGCCGGGCATGACGCTGCTGGTCTCGTCCACGGAGATTTCCTTGATGTCGCTTCGCGCGATGGTCACAACGTCGCCGGTATCCTTGACGATGTCGATTTCGTCGGGGTCGTCGCGCATCAGCAAGCCTTTGGTCTGGCGGCCGTCATTTTCGATAACCACACTGGTCTCATAGCCCTTGGTGATTGCCTTCGCCGGATTGATGATGGCGTCTTCCAGGAAGGCCAGCCCCTTGCTGCCCACGCCGGTCAGGTCCGGCCCGACTTCCTCGCCCTCGCCGTTCAGGATGTGGCAGTAAGTGCAATTGTCCTCGTAGACCACTTCGCCCGCGCCGGGATCGCCGCCGCCGGCGGCCGTGGCGGCCTCGACGCGCTGGAAGTAGGCGGCCGATATTTCGCTGGGATTCTCCAGGCTGTCGATATCGAATTCGCCGTCCTGGCTCTGCAGATAGGCGATCACCGCCTTGATTTCGTCCACGTTCAGCGAAATCGGCGGCGCGAACACGATGGCCATTTCGTTCTTGAAACCTTCGACCACGTAGGCGTCGGGCTTGGCCAGGCTCTCCACCAGATAATCCGTGGAGGTGTATTCCTCGCCAGTCTTTTCGGAGCGCATTTTGGCGCGCTCTGTCGCCCGGGCGCCGATGGCGAGCGCGAATTTCTGGCCAAACACGCCAAGGTTCGGGCAGCGCACCGCACTGCCGCGATCGCCCACGCTGTGGCAGGTATAGCAGCGGCCCCTGCCCCAGAAGATTGCCTCGCCGCCCTCGGGGCTAATGTCAACCTTGCCCACGGCGGAAACATCTTTCTCGCCGCCGGTCAGGTCGGTAACCGAACTGCCGATCCACAGGAAGGTTCCCAGCACCACGAGGAGCAGGATGAAGACCTTGCCGACAGGCCCAAACATAGTCGACTTCATTCCTGTTTCTCCTTTTGCTGAGCGAGACCGCCAAGCCAGAACATAAAGGCGACGCCGACCATGAAGACCAGAACCGACAGCGCGACCATCTCGGTCATGGTTGCGTTGCTGGGCGTATTACCCCAGACCGAGGTGTCGCGCATGGCGCCGAAGATGTGCCAGTCGCCCCGCAGGCCCGAGCGGATAAAGCCCATCAGGCCCATATTCATGGTGATGATGAAGGTCAGCAGCAGCAGCGCATACTGGCTGCGCCCGCTCATCTTGCCCCATTGCAGGGGGCCGATTTCCTTGGCGCGGCTGAACAGGAACAAGTCGATGGCCGAGACCAGGATCAGGCAGCTTATCAGTTGCAGGAATTGCGCGACCGCGACGTTGCGCAGGACCGGCGAGGCCTGTTCCATGACGATAAAGCCATAGACCCCCAGGAAGATCACCACGCTGAAGGCGGTGAAACCCAGATAGAGTCCCTGGGCCAGCCGGCCCTTGTCGATCAAGGCCAGGAAAACGGCGACCGCCGCCATGGCGCATTCGGCCAGCAGCAGGTAGCCGATTTCGTCCAATGCCCATTCCCGGTCCGCCGGGAGGTCCAACGCGGCCGGATCCATGGTCAACATGCTTATGGCGTATTGTCCGACGATGGCTATGGCGATCAGGCCGGCGACCGGAATAACGATCCTGGGCAGGCGGCCCTGCTGGCTAATCGGCACAAGGTCGCTCTTGTTGCCACGCCGGTACAGCAGGAAGCTGAAGAAGGTGGCCAGGATGATCAGGTTCACCACCGCATTCTTCGCCGGCATCAGGCCGAGATATTTCAGCGTCGGGTGATACTGGCTGCCGCCCATCTCGCCGATCTCCAGGCTGGTCAGCGGCAGGTTATGCGGCGTTAGCCAGATCGCGAAGGACACGATCAGCGCGAACAGTATGTACTTGATGTACTTGTAATAGCGTTCGGCGCCGGGGATGCGGGTCATGCCGCTCCACAGGTAATAATTGCTGATCAGGAACAGCGAACCCACCAGCATGGCCTGGATAATGAAGGTCCAGGAAAAATCGCCGCCCATCATGTTGTTGCCCATGACGGCGCTGGTCGAATAGATTTCGCGGCCCAGATAATAGCCGGCGAAAGGCAGTGGGATCAGCGCCGCGATGGCGACGAAGTTGGCGATGTAACCCATCCAGTCGTAATGGGCCTTTTCCGCCGGGGTCTTGGCGCCAATGAATTTGACCGCCGCATAGGACCCGGCGACCAGCCCGCCGAAGGCCAGATTGCCCAGCATGCGGTGAATTGCGATCGGGGTGGCCAGGATATTCTCGAAGGCTTCCCAGGTGGTGCCGATGAACTGGCCGGCCTCGTTCATGCCGACCGGGCTCATCATGAAGCCGGCCCAGGAATTCGCCAATTGCATGATCGCCGTGCCGGCGACATTCAGCACGATGCCGATCAGGATATGAATACCCTTCAGATCCTTGACAATCCACAGTCCCAGCGCGATCGGCAGGAAATACAGCAGCGATATGAAACTGCGGGTGTCGGGGCGCATGTCGGGCCCGAAGCCACCGAAGAAGAAGAACAGGGTAACCCCCAGCATGGCGACGCCGGCGACCTTGAAGCCCACGCGGACCACCGGGTTGAAGGGCGTCCGACGGTTCATCGCCTTCCAGCCGTAATAGTAGAGATAGAGGCAGAAGGTTTCGACGAAGAACAGCAGGGCGTACACGAACATCACGTCCTTGAAGGTCCCCGCCATGAAGCCCATGAAGGTCGGGTAGAGGGTGAAGAGCGCGAAGGCCAGCAGGCCGCCAAACGCGGCAGTGGTCGCGTAGGCGACGCTCAACAGGCTGGTGAACTCATAGGCCAGCTTGTCGAAACGCTCGTCGCCCTTGCGCCAGCCGATGAACTCGATAATGACCGCGAACAACGGCACGCCGAGCACGAAAGCCGCGAAGAACAGATGCATCTGCGCCAGGAACCAGACCAGTTTCCGGGAATCGAGCCCCATGAACTGGCGGTATACGTTGGCGTCCTGCGCAAGAGCGGGAGTGGCGGCCAACACCAGAACCAGTGCAATCAATACCGGCCCCGGCCGTGCCAGGCGAATTGCCCGTGCCAAGAATCGTGCCATTGTCGAGATCCTACAGGTTCAGACTTACTGGGCGGAGAAGCTGAAGTTGGCCTCCGTCGAACCGCCGGCGGGAACCGTGATTTTGGTTTCCTGGAGCCCGATCGTTGGGTGCCATGCCTGCAGCGTGTAGTCGCCCGCCGGGATATCGCCAATCTCGTACGAACCATCCTCGCCGACTACCACCGCATAGGGATGCGGCGGCGCCATCATGAAGCCGAACATGAAGTTGTGGGCCTCGCAGTTGATGCCGATATAGGGCGAGCGTCGCGGCTTGATGGCTTGTTCGATATCGCCCAGGTCGGGCTGGCCGAAATTGAACATGGTGCGCTTGACCACGCGGCCCTTTTCGACACCGATCATCTCGCGCGTGTTGATGTTATGCAGTACACCCTTGTCGCTGTTGCGAATGATGACCGGGCCAGGCCTGACGACCTGCGCCCAGGGCTGGAAGCGGCAGTCTTTCTGGTCGATCAGATACTGCCCGCCCTCGGGCTCGGTCCAGGCCTTGCCCTCCTTGATCTTCTCGAGGAACACGAAGGTGCCGCGCAAGGCGCCGTCCTTGACATCGATCCAGACGACCTCGCGCTCGCCCTCGCCGCAGACTTCCGGGTTCTTGGTGATGAGAATATTGTCGACCGCGGAGGCGGGCAGGGCGCCCTCGAAGCTCACCTTGCCCGTAACGCTGCCGCCGTTCTCGACGGCAATTTCGGCGTATTTGACCTTGGCGGCGTTGGCGGCCCCCGGCAATCCCAGCACCATGGCGGCGCCAGCCGCCAGAAATCCAAACAGTTTCAAACTTTTCATAACTCTCAATCCTCCGTTTTCCGGCCTCTATACAGTCGGGACCATTTCGGTTTGCGGGCGGTTCAGATCCGCCAGCGCCATGATTGCAACCGCCCAGACCCGCATTCTCTCGTCGTCGTCCAGGACGTCGAGGAAGCGGTCGGTTGCGGCGGCCGCGTCTACACCGCACAACAGTCGCGCGGCCCTTTCCTTGTGAAATCCATCGCGGAAGAAGGCGAAATCGACGAGGTGATCGACTGCTTCCGCCCCGCCCACGCCGGCAATGGCGTCGGCGGCGGCCTCGCGGACACCTGGCTCTTTTTCGGTAAGGAACTTTTCGACTTCCGCCGTATCGCCGCCGGCGCGCATCAGCCCGCGGATGGCTTCGGCCCGCACGAACGGGTCGGCATCTTCCAACCGTTCGCGGAAAGTCTCGCTGTTTTCAGAATGCACCACCGCGCCCAGGGCGCGGACGGCGGCCAGCCGCATGTCGCGGCTGTCGCTGCCCGTGGTTGTCACCAGGATATCGTTTGCGTCCCCGGGAAGGCGGTCCAACCGGGTCGCCAGTTGGGCCAGCGAATCAACGGCCGTCAGCCTGACATCCTCGTCGTCGTCGGCCAGGGCCTCGGCCAGCGCCCGCGCCACATCGTGTTGCGCGACATTGCCCAGAACACGAGCCGCGAAACGGCGGACATCCTGGTATGCCGCGACCTTGGGGTTTGGCGACACCTTCTGCTTGCGCATTGCCCGCTGGCGGGACAGTTCGAGAAACTCTTCGTCCTCTTCCGTGATGACGACGGGTTCGACGGACTGGCTGGTCTCGCCGGCCGATGACGGCGGCTCGTCACCCGCGATAATCGCTGCCAGGGTCGAGGTCGGGAATACATCGTAGGCGGGGGCCGGCTCGTCTTCAAATTCCTCCGGTTCTTCCTCGGCGGTTTCTTCTGCCGCGGCCTCTTCGGATTCATCGATTTCCGGGGGCTGCACGAGTTCGCCACGCAGCGCCGCCAGCAGGGCATATCCGGCCGGGTTGGGCCATTCGCCATCGTCGGCGAGATTTGCAAGCTGGCCCATGGCGTCCAGCCGGATCTGGCGTTCCCCACCGCCCAGCACCGCGGTAAACCCGGCGACGGCGTGTTCGCCACCGATCCGGCCCAGCGCCGCAATGGCCGCCAGCCTGCGGGCCAGCGGTATGTCGCGGTCGGTGAGAATGCCCATAATGTCGGCCAGCGCGTCCTCGCCCAGTAGCGCGCTGATGGCTTTCAGCGCGGCGGCGCCGACATCGACGGATTCGCTCTGCAGCCTGGTGCGGATCAGTTCGGCCAGTTCCTCACCATCGAACAGCGATGGCGCGGTGGCTATCAACTCCAGAACGGCCCTCTGCACATCCCAATTGGAATCACGAAGCAGGATGGCGGCGCGGGCCGGATAGAGGCGCCCTATCAACAATACGGTTTCCGCCCTGATTTCGGTCTGCCTGTCGACAAACAGCTCGGCGAGACGCTCGTCCCGGGGATTACGGGCGGCAACGGCGCGCAGGGTGATGGTACGAAGCTCCGCCGATTTCGCCTTCAGGGCGCGGCCGACCGCCTCGCGCGCCGTCGGTGCGTCGGATGTGGCCAGCACAGCCGCGGCGCGGCGGCGCAACCGGATATCCTTGCCGTCCAGATAACCCGCGAGGGCGGCGATGCCGGGCTCACCCATGCGAACCAGCGCGCGAAATCCCGTTTCGCTGAGATCCTGGCCGAACTCATCGTTGATTGCCTCGATCACGTCGGGGACAGCTTTCGAAACGCCGAACGCGGCCAAACCCGTGATGGCCTTGACCTGCATGTCGACCCAGTCGTCCCAGCCATCCTGGTAAATCGCGTCCTCGTCCCAGGCCATTTCCTCGTCACGCCCCTTCAGCAGGCGGATCAGCCAGGGAACGACCGCTTCGTGGCGCATGGCGACCAGGGCGTCCAGAACAGCCAGTTTGACCCCGGTGTCGGGATCCCCGATCAGATTATCCATCAGTTTGGGCGCGGTGGACGGATCGCTGACCAGTCCCAGGGCCGTCGCGGCATCGACCCGTACGTCAGGGTCCTCGTCCAGCAGCGCATCCAACAGCGCCGGCACGCCGTCGCGGCGGCCAATGGCCCCCAGCGCCTGCGCGGCGAGCGTGCGGTGTATATCGACACCCTCACGCAGAATTTCGGAAAGGCGGGCGCTTACACGGTTTGGCGGCGTTGCCCCGGTGTTCCGGGGCGTGGCATTGTCGCTGTTGGCGGCCAGTACGGTCATGTATTCGATTCGCTCTGTTGTTCTTGTTCACCGGTGAGGCAGGTTGCGGCCCGACGCCGAAGCGCCGGGCCGTTTCCCAGGCGGTCAGATGATATCGCGCGGGGCGAAGGACATTGACCGGAACGTGTTCTTGTATGGCGACACGCCGATCTTCTTCACCTTTGCAACACCCATCTTGTAGTTGTAGTTGCCGCTGATCCAGTCGACGATGCGACCTTCCAGGGCGTTCGCGGGTTGCGAGGTATGCAGGAAGTCCATGTACATGACGCCCTTCTTGATATGGCGCGTCACCATGGCCACCCCGGTAACCGCGCCCTTCGTCAACTCCACATTTCCGGCCTTCATCTGGCCGGTGAAGCTGTAGTCCGAGCCGTGGACACCGAGGACGGTTTCCTTCAGACCGGGAACCCGTTCCGAATAGACCATCAGCATATCGCCGCTCTCGATACCGCGGGCCTTGGCGTCGTCAGGATGCATCTCGACATAGTTGTCGGGCCACCGCTGAACGATGTAGGGACGCCGTCGGTCATCGAAACCGGATTGCCAACGCTCGTTGGTTCGTCCCGAAGTGCACCACAGTTCGTCGTCCTTGGGATTCATCCATTCCCAATAGTCCGAGAACAGATCCCAGGGTGACTTCTGGATGTTGCACTTGCCGGTCTGGCTGTTGAAATGCGTCAGTTTCTTGTTGAACACATTCGCCCCAGCCGGCCCGGTTTCCGGCAGTTTGCGGGTGGTGTCGTGCAACCGCTTGGTGCCTTCCAGCGACCCGTCGGCCTTCATGAAGACCGGCCCCTGGATACCGTTGGTGCCGAACTCGTCCATCTTCTGATGAAGGGTCTTGCCCTCGCGATGGGCCGCCACCTTGATCATGTTGAAGTCCTTGCGGCTGCCGCGCGAGAAGCGAGCCGATTCCTCGGCCACGTCGTTCGAATTCTTCCAGTCGAAACCGTCGAACCCGATACGCTTGGCAAGTTGTGCAATGATCCACCAGTCGGGCTTCGCATCGCCCGGCGGGTCATAGAACTTGTTGTACAGCCTGAGCCGCCGTTCGCCGTTGGCCCGCATAAAGGTTTCCTCGCCCCAGGTGGCGGCGGGGAACACGATGTCGGCGAAACGCGCGCCGATCGGGTCCACCAGATAGATATCCTGGTTGATCACCACCATGCCGCCGGAGTCGGCACGTTTCTTCAGCGTGTCGATGATCTCCTGCTTGTCGAAGGAACGGATCTGATGCGGATTTGCCACGACCAGCTCGTTAAACCGCTGGGCCAGTTGCTGCGAACCACACATCGACTGGATCCAGGTGGTGCCGATCACATGCGCCATGCGCGTGTGTCCGGCGATCGTCCATGTATCCGTGTCGAGAGCGCGGCGCCGCCGCCCGGGCACCTTCATCGGCGACTTGTTGCGAGGATATTTGCCCCCGCGCTGACCGCCACGCTGATGCCCACCGGCACGCCCGATCACCTGCCCCGGGCGTCCGCCCGCGCCGACGATGATGCCAAGCGCCGAAATCGCCTGGGTATTGCCGGTGTTGTTGGACCAGTAGAAGCCCTTCTCGATCATGATCGAGGTTTTGGGACGCTTGCCGCCATTGGGCTTGGCCATGTATTCGGCGGCGAGCTTGATCTTTTTGGGATCGATGCCCGCGACCTTGGCCGCGTGTTCGAGCTTGAACTCGTCCTGGCCCAGCAGCCACTTGCTCCAGTCCTCGAAACCCTTGGTCTGGAACTTGCCCCAGGTGGACCGCCACTGCCATGGCGTATTACGGGTGCCCTGGCCGAAGCCCGAGGAGGACTCCCATTTATTGTTGACCCACTTCTTGATCCACTCGGCGTCCTGCCACTTGTTCTCGACGATGATCCGCGCGATTGCGTTGACCACCAGCAGGTCGGTGCCGGGTGTTACGTCGAGCCAGATACCGCCGTTCTTCTCGGCATAGGCCACGCCGGCCGTGCGGCGCGGGACCATCATGACGGTCTTCTGGCCGTTCTGGATGCCCTTCATGATCCATTGGGTCCACAGGATGGTCTTGGTCTCGTATGGGTCGGTGCCGCAGATGAACAAGGTATCCGCATCTTTCCAGTCTTCGTAGGATGGCCCGAAATTATCGAAACCGGCGTCCCGGAAACCTGGCGTGGAACTCACATCTGACGGCGTGTCGTGGAACGTGAAGTTCGCCGTGTTGATGTGCCGAAGGGCATATTTGGTGATGGCGTAGGTGTTCTCGATATACTGGTACGAGTAGGTCTTGACGCCATACGCGTTGTCACCGTGTTTTTCGATGACATGCTTGGCGACCTCGGCCGCGATATCGAGAGCGAACTCCCAGCTCACCGGTTGCAGAATGCCCCACATCCGGATCATCGGCGAGGACAGCCGATCACGGGTCGGTTTCTGCGGATTGTAGCACTTCTGCGCAATGCAGCCGCCACGCAGGCTGGAATCGCCGTCGATGTTGACCGACTTCGAATCCTTGTCGGGCACGATCACCACATGATGTGGCGCATCTTCATGCAAGACGATGTTGTGCTGGTTTGGCGCGACCCAGGGTCCCAGCGGTTCGACGGGGAAGTCAACGCCAAATGCGTTGTCCGCCGCCTTGGGGCCGCCGTTGCGGTTGCCGGCCACCGGCCAGCGATAGACATTGTAGCCGCAGGCCACGATGCAGTAGTCGCAGGCCGTGGAGATGACTTCGGCGTCCTTCGGGGGCAACGGCACGTTGCTCTCGGGGACGTAGTAGGGAGTGGAATTTGTCATATTGGTATCCCCCTAACCTTGCAGGTTGTCGTAGCGACCAAAGACCAGCCCGAAGATGCCGACGGCATAGATGTCGTCGCCGTCGAGTTCGAGCAGCACTTGCGGCAGGCTTTGGTAGGCCTGGCCGGAGATCAGGATCCCGTGCCGAGTAAGGTCGTAGGTCGAAAGATGGAACGGGCAGGCGCCCAGCGATTTAGTGTCGGCTTTGTAGGTGCCACCCAGGGGACCGCCCTGATGGGTGCAGTAGTTGTTAAAGGCGACCACATCGCGATCGGGGCCGACGCCGCCACCCGCCGCCACACCCAGCTTGACCAGCATGGATTCGGCATACTGGCCTTCATCCGGGTATGTGAATTCGACAGGCTTGTCCGCCTTGAGGGCGCTAAGCTTGGCGATTTTCTTGCGCGGGTAGGTGGCGACGGTTGCCGGCACTTGTTGGGCTTCGGACGTCCCGGCATTGACCATGACCATGACCGTTGCCGTGGTTGCGCCCGAGGTGAGCAGGAAACCGCGCCTTGACATAAGGCACTTGCCCACTCCCTTTTGCTTTTTCTCCACTGGCGGCGTTTGCAGGGCGCCGGTCGCGGAGACGACGTTTTGATTCAGAGTCTTCATAGCTCAAATCCTCGTTGTCTGTTTCCGGCTATTGCAGAGGCGCGGTAGGCGGAAGCTTGGGCGTCTGCATTTTGATCTCGGGCCCACTAAGCGATTCGATGAAGGCGACGAGATCCTCGATCTCCTCATCGGACAGGTTCAGCGGTTTGAGAAGTTTGGTCTTGTTGGCGGCGAATTCGTTCTCGCCCCCACCTTCGTTGTAGAACTCGACCACTTCGGTAAGATCGAAGAAGGCGCCGTTATGCATGTAAGGCGCGGTGTAGATGAGGTAGCGCAGGCTCGGCGTCCGGAATTTGCCCATGTCGGCCTTTTCCTTGGTCCGGTAATAGAGGCC
>JADFVY010000055.1 GCA_015222795.1 Pseudomonadota bacterium
CGCGGCATCGCCCCGCGGACCGCGCCTTGCATTCGACTCGGCGAACGCCAATGAAAACAGCAACATATTTCGGGCCAGACTCTCACCGCAGCGCTGGTTCCTGCATCATTTTCACGCCGGGCCGGCGCAGGAAGAATATAAGCACCATGCCGGTCGCGAATCCACCCACATGGGCCGTCCAGGCCACGCCACCGGCCTGGGATACGGGCGCGGCGGCGGCCGAGAACATTTCGTACATCTGGTAAAATATCCAGAAGCCAATCAGGGCCAAGGCCGGCACGCGGACCTTGAATATAAAAATCAGCAACTTCACCTTGTTGTAGGGATAGACCAGCATATAGGCGGCCATTACCCCGGAGATCGCGCCACTGGCCCCGATCATCGGCACTGTTCCCGACGGATCGACCAGGGACTGACCGAGGCCCGCGCCAACACCGCACAAAAGATAGAAGATCACGAAACGGACATGGCCGCAGGCTATCTCAAGGCTGCTGCCGAAGACCCAGAGGAAAAGCATATTACCGAAGATATGCGACCAGCTTGCATGCATGAACATGCTGGTGAAGATGGTCAGAAAGGACGGGATGATCGCCAGTTCCGGCGACAACGGCTTGAGCCCGAAGAATACCGCCGGCACCAGCCCGAAGGAATAGAAGGCTTGCTCGAACGCCTCGGGTGGCAGATTTATCTGCCGGCCCCAGACGACAATGCAAGCGGCCAGCATGAATGCGGTTGCGAACTGGAAATTCACCCATGTGCGCTTAACATCGTCGCCGAGCGGGATGATCATCTGCCTTCTCCTTTTGCCGAGGCTTGCGATCATTGGTAGCAGGAGAAGGTTAACGATCTATTTTCAATACCGCCCACGATCGAATAATGGGACATCCCGGCGCTTCATGACGAGGATCAGTCCCATGCCCGCCACAAACCCGCCGACATGCGCCCACCAGGCGGTGCCGCCGCCGTCGCCGTCC
The DNA here is from genome assembly GCA_015222795.1 of Pseudomonadota bacterium. Lineage (GTDB taxonomy): Bacteria > Pseudomonadota > Alphaproteobacteria > UBA8366 > JADFVY01 > JADFVY01. The sequence continues at coordinate 975 of JADFVY010000055.1, forward strand.
GGCAGGCCGCCATCGAGATAGATGTTGTAGGCCTGCAACGCCACCCAGCCGCCCAGCACGATGAAGGCCGGCAGCGGCAGGGGGAAGCGGTAGAACAGCAACACGATCACCCGGACCTTCGGGTGCAGCAAAAGATAGGCCCCCAGCACCCCGGATACGCCGCCGCTGGCCCCGATCAGCGGGCTGATGGAATCGGGATCGGACAGCCCGTGCGCCAGCGCCGCCGCGGTTCCGCACAGGACATAGAAGACGATGAACCTGACATGCCCCATCGCGTCCTCGATATTATCGCCGAACACCCACAGATAGAGCATGTTGCCGCCCAGATGCAGCCAGCCGCCATGCATGAACATCGAGGTGATCAGTGTCGCCCCGGCGGGAATGACGGCCAGTTCGGGCGGCAGTTCCTCGAAATCGAAGATCACGGCCGGGATCATTCCGAAGCTGAGGATGGCCTCGAATCCCGCCTCGTCCGGCAGGGACATCTGCCACAAAAAGGTGGCGACACAGGCCGCGATCAGGCCGACCGTGACGATCTGAAACGGGATGACCTTTAGCGGGTTGGAATCTTTCAGGGGCAAGAACATGGCGCCGAGCCTAATGTTTTATCCGGTCATTTGGAACCGCCCTGTTGCGCGGCGAGATAGTCCGCGTACAGATCCAGCGCGATGCGCATGTAGGGGCGGCGAATTCTGATCGGGCGGACCCGGTCGATGGCGGCCAGCGCCTGCTCGACCGTCATGCCCCGATGCATCATCCAGGCGCACATCGCCAGCACGCTGCGCGACATGCCCAGCGCGCAATGAACATAAACCCCGCCGCCTCCGCGCCGCCTGTCCTCGATCGTGCGGGCGATCCCGTCCAGCCTGGCCGGGGCCGGGATGGCGATATCCAGCAGGGGCAGATGGTCGTGGGTCATTCCTTCGGGCGGGGTCGAGGCCAGCTCCGGCGCCAGGTCCACCACCGCCTTGACGCCGGCGCGCTCCAGCCTGTCCCAGTCATCGCGCCCCGGCCGCGCGCCCAGCCACAGGCCGGGCTCGACCTCCACCATCGGCGCGATGCGGCCGCGCCACCACCGCCAGTTCAGCCAGCTGCCAATCAGATAGGGCCAGAATGCCAGCCAGGCCAGGGGGTGATGGCCGCCCCGCCGCTTGCCCAGAAACCCGTTCAGCCCCAGCGCGTTGGCCCCGGCAACACCGGTCAGCGACAGCGCCAGCCAGCCCAGCGGCGGGGCGAGCACCGGTATCAAGAAAGCCCCGGCCGCCGCCAGGGCCGCCAGCACGAGATAGCGCAAGGCCATGTCGAGATGGCGGGGCGTGACGAAGTTCAGCGGCAAACGCGCCCGGCCCCGCTCGGGGACCAGCCAGAACACCAGCGCCGCCACCGCCGCGCCGCCGGGCAGGTCGATGAAATGATGCTGCCAGACCAGCAGGGTCGAGGCCGCGATCGCCAGGAACCAGGCCGCCAGCGGCACGCGCCAGACCCACCCAAGCCGGCGGTCAATCGCGCGCCAGGCAATGAACCCCAGGCTGATATGCAGCGAGGGGAACTGGTTATAGGGCCGGTCCAGGCC
>JADFVY010000449.1 GCA_015222795.1 Pseudomonadota bacterium
ACCAGGACCGGCCCCGCATAACCGGAGGCCGAAATCAGCCGGTCAAGCCAGCCTTCCAGCCCCAGCCCGTTCACCACCACGAGATCGGCCTCGGCAAGTTCGGCGACATCGTAGGGCCGGGGTTCCCAGTTGTGGGGCTCGCCACCCATGGGAACAAGGCTGGTCACCGCGACATCCCTGCCGCCAACCTGCTTCACCAGATCCTCCAGCACGGAGAAGCTGACGATCACGCGCAGGGGTTCCTCCGCGCTGGCGGGGGCGGCCCACGGCAGGGTCAGAAACAGGGAGAAGCATACGAAAAGGCGAAGGTTATTCATGTCGCATTTTACCCATGTCGATGATATGCCCGCTGCCTGCGGCGCAGAACGCCACCTTGCGGGCCGGCGAAAAGCGAGGCCGCATAAGCCGCGCCGGCGACCAGCACGATGGCCGGGCCTGACGGCGCGTTGGCATGCCATGAGATCAGCAGCCCACCATAACCCGAGGCCAGCGCGATACCCACCGCAATGACCGTCATGCGCCAGACGTCGCGGGCCCACAGCCGCGCCGCCACCGCCGGCAGGATCATCAGGCCCAGCGCCATCAGCGTGCCCAGCGCCTGGAAACCAGCCACCAGATTGATCACCACCAGCACCAGGAACAGCATGTGCCAGCGCCCGCCGCCGCCCGCCGTCGCCATGAATTCCGGGTCAAAGCTCTCCGCAATTAGCGGCCGCCAGGCCAGCGCCAGCGCGCCAAGGGTGACACTGGCGATGCCGGCGACCAGCATCAGCGAGGCCGCATCCACCGCCAACACGCTGCCGAACAGCAGGTTGGTGAGGTCCACCGCCGTGCCGCCCAGCGAGACGATCAGCACCCCGGCGGCGAGCGCGATCAGGAAGAAACCGGCGAGGCTGGCCTCCTCGACAAGCCCGGTGGCGCGCGAGGCGGCGCCCGACAACAGCGCCACCGCCAGTCCGGCGATGGCGCCGCCAATGCCGATGGCCGGCAGCCACAGCCCGCCAACCAGGAAACCGATCGCAGCCCCCGGCAACACCGAATGGGCCAGCGCGTCGCCCATCAGGCTCATCCGGCGCAGCACCAGCAGCACGCCCACCGGCGCGCCGCCCAGCGCCAGCGCCAGGCAGGCGACCAGGGCGCGCTTCATGAAGGCATAGTCGGCGAACGGGGCCAGGAAAAAATCGTACAGCATCGGTATCAGGCGGCGGCCCAGAAATTACGGTCGGCGGCGCAGGCGTCGCAGAGATGCTGGGCCCGGTGCAGATTGTCGTGGGTCAGAACTTCGGCCGTCGGCCCACAGCCCACCGATTCATGGGCCAGCAGCATCGACCAGCCAAAGTGGCGGTGCGCCAGGTCTATGTCGTGCAGCACCGCGACGACAATGCGGCCTTCCGCCCGCCAGCCTTCCATGATTTCCATCAGCGCGGTGGTGGTGTGGGCGTCGATATTGGAGAACGGTTCGTCGAGCAGGATGACGGGTGCATCCCGCATCGCCAGCCGGGCGAACATGGCGCGCTGCATCTGGCCGCCCGACAGCGCCCCGATGCGCCGGTCGGCGAAGGCATTCAACCCGACCGCGTCAATCGTCGCCTCGATACGGTCTTCCTGATCCGCCGTGACACGGCCCAGCGCGCCAATGCGCGGCAGCAACCCCATCCCCACCACCTCGCGCACCGAGATGGGGAATGTGCGATCGAAACCGGCGGCCTGGGGCAGGTATGCGCAATCCGTACGTTCCATGCCGGCGATACGTACGGCGCCGGCGCGAGGGCGCAACAGGCCGGCGACAGTTTTCAACAGCGTGGTCTTGCCGCAGCCGTTGGGGCCGATAACGGCGCTGAGCATACCGGCGGGGAAATACCCGGACACGTCATGCAGGATGTCGGCGCCGTCGTAAGCCACCGTCAGCCCGTCCAGTTCGATCGCCGCGTCCGTCATAGCGCCCACCAGACCGCGGCCCAGAGCAGCGCCGCCAGCCCCACGGCAAACGCCAGCCGCGAACCACCGCCCATTTCCATGATGCGCACCGCCATCCGCCTTTGCATGCTATATCCGTTTCGACAGAGTAATTCAGAAATGTTATGTTATAACATAACGATAATTTACGCCACCGGTTTATTGCCATGGAATACCCGATATGAATGCGCCCGTGCCCCTGCCCGACCTGACCCCCGACCAGACCGAAATGCTGGCTGAACTGTTCCATCTTCTGGGTGAGCGTAGCCGGCTGGGCATCGTGCTGGCCTGTTTGGAAAGCCCCATGCCGGTGGGCGAGATCGCATCCAGCCTGGGGCTGTCGCCGTCGCTGGTCAGCCACCATCTGCGCCTGCTGCGCGCGGCCCGCCTGCTGCGTGGTGAGCGGCGCGGCAAGCAGGTGTTTTATACCGCAGCCGACGAGCATGTCCGCACTGTCGTCACCGACCTCGCCAACCACATATTGGAGCCGGGGCATTCGAGCGAGGAATAGGGCCTGGCCGCCGCGCCAGATCCATAAACAAAATCGGGTCTATTCCCTTCGACGCGATTTATCAGTATACCGAGGCAAGTATTTAGCGTTTGATCATCGTCACGGATGGCAAGGGAATGGAACCGACTGTCGCCCGGGAAACCGAGGCCGCGAAGCGCAATATGCCGGAGATCGCCTGGCCGACCATCCTGCTGGCCGTCGGCCTGCTGACGGGGTTTGCGCTGTCGTGCTGGCTGGCGCTGAGCGGCGTTTGGCCGATGTGGCTGGCCGCCATGCTGAACACAGTCATCATCTACGCGCTTTATACGCCAGTGCATGATGCTTCTCATTCGGCCATCGTGCCGCGCATCAAGGGGCTGCGCTGGGTCAACACGGCCGTCGGCATGGCCTGCGCCGCGCCCTTGTGGATTTTCTTCCACGAACACCGAAAATCCCATTTCCAGCATCACGCCCGAACCAACATGGAAGGCGATCCGGACCTGTGGGCCAAGGGCAGCTTCGCCCGCGTGACCCTGATCCAGGTGCCCTTGCTGCTGGTGAATTATTTTAACCCGGTGGCGCTGTGGCGGGCCTGTATCGGCTTGCGACTGTCGGCGGGCGAGCGGCTGGAAACCATGGCCCTGTTCGCACTCTATACCGCGACCGCCGCGGCGATCGTAGCGGCGGGTTACGGCATGGAATTGGCAATCCTGTGGCTGGCCCCCTGGTTCGTCGGCCTGCATGTCATGCAGATGCTGTTCGGCTGGGCGCCGCATCACGACCATTCGGAGACCGGCCGCTATCGTGACACACGGATCGCCGAGTTCCCGCTGGCCGACTTCCTGACGCTGCAGCAGAACCTGCACCTGATCCATCATATGCTGCCCAGCGTCCCCTGGTACCGCTACCGCGCGGTGTTCGAGGAGATCCGACCGATTCTGATTGAGAACAATGTAAGGATCGAGGGTTTCTGGCCAAGCGCACCCGGCCGGGCCGGCGGCACGCCCGGTGAATAGTCCCGCATGACTTGCCCCGCGCCTGTTTCGAGCGCAGCATAACCGGCATGTTTTTTCTTCCCCCCGACCTGGAACCCCTTGCGGCGCTGCTGATGATTAGCGTCAGCATGGGCGCATCCTTCATTACCGCGGCCTTCGGGATCGGCGGCGGCATGGTGCTGGTCGCGGTCATGGCGGTGCTGTTGCCGCCGGCGGCGCTGATCCCGGTGCATGGGGTAGTGCAGTTGGGTTCGAATTTCGGGCGCGCCCTGATCATGCTGAAACATGTCGAGCGCTCCACTATCCTGCCCTTCCTGGCGGGCAGCGCGATCGGCGCCGGGTTGGGCGGGGCGCTGTTCGTGCAGTTTCCGCCCTGGTCGATCCAACTCGGCCTGGCCGGGTTCATCGTCTGGTCGGTGTTGGGTCGGCTGCCGGCGATCGGGAAGGGCCACATCTTCGTGGCCGGCGCGGCGTCCAGTTTCCTGACCATGTTTTTCGGGGCGACCGGCAGTTTCGTCGCCGCCACGGTTAAGGGCATGAAATTGCCGCCGCTGGATCATGTGGCGACGCACAGCACGCTGATGACCCTGCAGCATCTGTTGAAAAGTGTGGTGTTCGGTTTTCTGGGTTTCGCCTTCGCGCCCTGGCTGCCCTTCATCGCCGCGATGATCGCCAGCGGCTTCCTGGGCACCGTGATCGGCCGCCAATTGCTGGCCAAAATGGGCCACCGCTATTTCCAGCCGATCCTGAGCGGCATCCTGCTGCTACTCGCCGCCCGCCTCGCCTGGAGCGGGATGGAGGGGGTGCTGGCGGGGTGACGAGACCGCCACGGCCCATTCAGTTTGGCAGAATCTGGTAGCCGTGCTCGCTCTCGCGCATGCGGAACTCGGCCATGCCGCGCTGAACCGGCGAACCCTCGCCCTGGTCGATTTCCACTTCCAGCGTGACCTTGACGATACCGGACTCGCCCGCCGGCTCGGACCAGGCGTAGTGGAAAGCCGGATGGAACGGATGCTTGTAGCGCCAGAAGCCTCCCGGATGGGCCGCCTCGGGGCGTTCGGTGCGGTAGAAAAACTCGCCGGATACCAGTTGCGCGCGCTCTATACCCGAGCCTTCGAGATCGTAGTAGCGAGCCAGCGCCGGCCAGCCCCTGGCCTCCAGCATCACGGTAATCGCCTCGACCGCCTGGCGCGGCGATTCGAACCAGGCCGGGTCGTCATTGGCAGCCATGTCATCCTCGCATCCGGCGAGCGCCGCGGCGCAGACAAACAGCACGGACAAGATAACAGCGCGCATATCGCCCAGGCTCCGGTAACCGTTGCAGGGCGGATAGTATAACACATCCTCCGCCAGATGGCGTTGAGCGCGTGATTACAGTTTCCCGGCCCTGCGCAGAAACATGGTTTCGAAGGCGTCGAGGATATCGTCCGCGGCACCGGCCAGATAAGGAAAATCGCCCGTCCGGTTTGCATGGACCGCGTTCATCGCCGCGTTGGCCTCGAAGATAATGATCCGTCCGTCACGGCGCAGGCAGTAATCTATGCCCAGGTAATCCATCCCCACCCGCCGGGCGACGGATTCCAGCTTTGCGATATTTTCCGCGCCTATATATCCGACGGGATCCCGCAAATAGGATTCCTCGCTTGCCATCAGATCCGGCCGCGATTTCATGAAGGCAATTTCGTCCAGGTCTTCGGGTGCGCGGTGAACGTTCCAGTTCGGGGAAAAGCCGATATGGGTCGGATAGAATTTCCCGCCAATGATCGCCGCCCGTATTTTTCGGAAGATGCCGGGGCTGTATTCCTCGGTGCAATATTCGATCGCGTAGAAATCCAGTTGGGCCGCCGCGAACCTCTGGATACCCACCATCAGCCCGGGCAGATCGTGGGCCAGGACGATATCGGTATCATGGTGCCCATAAACCCCGCGAAGCAAAACGGGGAAAGAAAATTCGGCCTCAATAGCGGCCCTGATTTGGGCCAGATTGCCCATCCCGGCGGCGTAACGAACGGTTTTTGGAAAAATGAGATCAGTGCTGGCGGGGATCCACTCGGAATTGCCCTGGCGCGACGTCTTGGCCACCGCATCCGGCGGGTTGATCACGGGCAGGCCAAGCGCTTCCGCCAACGCCTTTACCCTGTCGGCAAGGCCGAATTTCGCCGCAATCTCGGCGGTGGCGACATTATTGTAAACCGCGTCGAGCGGACCGATGGCGCGCACGGCCTCAAGGATATCCGGGCAGGACAGATAGACCTGGTGAAAGTTCATGCGCCGGGGCGGAACCTGTGAGATGGCGTTGCCTGGCGCAAAAACACTGGCGCCCTGTTTGGGTTGGGGAAAATAATCGTCCCTGAGAGCGGTCACCACCAGGATATCCGCCTCGGGTTTAGCCGACTGACGGGTATAAACGGGGACGCGCTCGAAAAGCCGCCGGGCCACCGCCTTGGCGCGACCCACCTGACCACCCGCGCCCAGGGCCGCGGAAAGGCCGGAAAGGGCGGAAATATTATGCTCGTCGAGTTCGAGAGCCTTTCGGAATGCCGAGACGGCGCCGACCGCATTCTTCAGCGCGAACAGACTTCTGCCGAGGCTGATGTGCAGGGCCACGTCTTTCGCGCCGGCCGCGACCAGTTCCTTGGCGATTTCGGCCGCATCGGCGAACCGGTACGCCCTTTCATACGCCTTTACCAGCCCGAGCCCGGCGGCGGCATCATCGGGCCGAAGCGTAAGCGAGCGTTGGAATTCCGCTATGGCGTCGTCTGTTCGGCCAGCCTCCAGCAACAACATCGCACGGCCATAGGCCGCCCCGAAACTCGCCGGGTGCTGCCCGGCAAGCCGTTCATATTCGCCGAGCGCGGCGTCGAGTGCGCCGGCCTCGCTCGCGGCCTTCACCAGCGTATTGTGGAACATGGGGTTCTCGCCACCAAGGGACAGCGCGCGCTGGCTGTGTGTTATGGCGTCCGCCGGCCTGCCCTGTTCAAGCGCAATCCGGGCCAGCAAATCATGCGCGCCCGGAATCCGGGGCGCGCGCGCCAGTGCCTTTCCCAACATCACCTTGGCCCCGTCCAGCTCTCCGGCCCGGAATGCGGCGGTGGCCTCGTTCAAAAGGCTTTGCAGATCTTGCGTTATCCCTGACATGCGACAGCTATAGCATGCCGCCGGTTGCTTGCGAACAGACTGGCGCCGGCCATCGGCATGCATGGGCCATCGTCATTTCCAAACAATCCTTAACTCCATCCCGCCCTACCTCGCCTGGCGCGGCGTGGAGGGGGCAATGGCGGGATGAGCGGGCAGACCTCGGCTCAAAACCAGGGTGGCTCGGGAATCGTGGCGCCGCATTTGCATTTCAGTTCAGAGTTCACCACGGCCATGCTGCCGCAGTCGCCACAGCGCTGCCAGCGAGTGTTCAACTGACCGTCGGTCCAGAAACTGGTCCAGACACTGACGCCAATCCCGTTGGGTTCGAAGACCGCCTTCATGCTCTCGGCATGCGCCGCCCCCTGAACAGCCGCCTTAGCCGATTCCATGTCTTCCCAGGCGGTGACGGTCACCCCATGCCCGTCCCAGGTCAGCGATGTCGCCGTACCGATATAACCCGGCATCTGCGAAATTTCGCGCAGGACCTCCCTTGTGTAGCCAGTAAGCGTGTCGTTTTGATCCGGGGAGGCCAACTGGATTTGGGTAATGCCGATGACGCCTGGCTTCGCCTTGTTCCCGACATTCGTATAGGTGCCGCCGCCGAAGCTGACCGGGCCGACGGTCTTGGGCCGCACCAACACCTGCACATCCAACTGCGCCATCATCGTCCCGTTGCTGTAATAGCCGCGGACGCTGCGAATGCCGCTCTCGCCGGTCTCGATAATATCCACGCCGGGTAGCGCAATGGCGCGCCCGGTGGGCGGCAGCCCCATGAGGGAGCCGGAATTGGTTCCCTTCATGATCCATTCGACGATGGCCGTATCCGGGCCGGCCTCGAGCAGCTTGCCGATTTGGAATTCCAGATCCGGAAAGGCGGAGACCAGCCCGTTCACATAACCGGCCAGCGCCGGGCCGGAAATGCCATCGGGAACATTGGGGTCCGAATAGCTGCCGCCATCGGCAAAGGTTGCATTGATCCGATCCGTGTCATGCGCGTTCCTAGCCTCGATATAAGCCCGCGCCATCTCCCCAGCATTCATCTTCCCGCCTCCTTGAATAATCGTTCGTTGAAGGACAATATTCGCGCAGTGCGTCATGCGGAGTCAAGAACGCGGAATCACCCCTCCAATGACATCAACGACGCGTTGCCGCCGGCCGCCGTCGTGTCCGTGCTCACCACCCGCTCGGTCGCAAACCTGTGCAGATATCTCGGTCCACCGGCCTTCGGGCCCGTCCCGCTCAGCCCCTCGCCGCCGAAGGGCTGGACGCCGACCACCGCGCCTATCTGGTTTCGGTTGACGTAGGCGTTGCCGACTTCGGCGCGCTGGACGATATGGCGGATGGTGGAATCGACACGGCTGTGGACGCCCAGCGTCAAGCCGTAGCCTGTCGCGTTTATGGCGTCGATGACGGCGTCCAGGCGGTTCGCCGCGTAGCGCACCACATGCAGGACGGGGCCGAATATCTCGCGGTCCAGCGCGGAAATATCGCCGATCTCGTAGGCGCGCGGGGCAAAGAATGTGCCGTGGACGCAGTCGGGGCCGGGTTCCAGCGCGCAGAGCAACTTCGCCTCGCGATCCATGCGCTCGGCGTGGGCTTGCAGCATGGAAAGCGCCTCGTCGTCGATTACCGGGCCGATATCGGTGGAAAGCAGCGCCGGATCGCCGACCTTCAATTCGCGCAGGGCGCCGGTCAGCATCTCGATGGTCTTGTCGGCGATGTCGTCCTGCAGGAACAGCACGCGCAGGGCCGAGCAGCGCTGGCCGGCGCTGCGGAAGGCGGAAGCCAAAACGTCTCGCACCACCTGTTCCGGCAGGGCGGAGGAGTCGACGATCATCGCGTTCTGGCCGCCGGTCTCGGCGATCAGCGGGATGATGGGGCCGTCGCGCCGGGCCAGGGTCCGGTTGATGA
>JADFVY010000450.1 GCA_015222795.1 Pseudomonadota bacterium
GCTGTCGACCGCCGCCTCGTCTTCCTCCGGCGGCACGAAGTTCTCCTGGAAATCGGCGATGAAGGCGTCTATGTCGGCGTCCGATACGGTCTTGTCGGCGAACACCGCCAACAGCGCGCCGACCGGCAGGGTTTCCCCCACGGCGGCCACGTAACGGCGCAGCGTGCCGGCGATCGGCGATTCGAAGACGTTGTTGATCTTGGTGGTTTCGATCTCCACCAGGTCCTGGGTCTTGGCGACCGTTTCGCCTTCCCCGGCCAGCCAGTCATTGACCAGGCCCTCGGTCATCGACAGGCCCCATTTGGGCATGGTCAGCGGTTGGATTCCCATCGCGGTCAAATCTCCGTTGTTACGGGCAGCCGAACGGGCCAGCCTCTCAGGCCGCCAGCACCGCGTCGGCTGCGGCGCGGATATTCGCCACGCTGGGGATATAGGCATCCTCCAGTTCCGGGGCGAAGGGCACCGGGGTATGCGGCGGCGTCACCGTCTTGATCGGCGCCTTCAGGGCGCTGAAGGCGTGCTCGCAGACCTGCGACGAGATATCGGCCGCCATGCCGCAACGCGGACTGGCCTCGTCGACCACCACCAGCCGGCCGGTCTCGCCTACCGAGTCCAGGATCGAGTCCAGGTCGAGCGGCGAGGTGGTGCGCGGATCGATCACCGTTGCGGCCTTGCCGGCCTTCGCCAAATCGTCAGCCACCTGATTGGCCAGCGTGACCATGCGGCCGATCGCGACGATGGTGATATCGCCGCCCTCGCGGGTGATGTTGGCCTCGCCGAAGGGAATGGTGTAGGCCTCGTCCGGCACATCGCCGACATCGTCGTACTGCGCCTTGTTTTCAAAGAAGATGACCGGATCGTCGTCGCGGATTGCCTGGATCAGCAGTCCCTTGGCCTCGTATGGCGAGGACGGGATGACGACCTTCAGTCCGGGGATATGGGTAAAGATTGGATAGAGGCACTGGCTGTGCTGGCTGGCCGCCCTGAATCCGGCCCCGTACATGGTGCGCACGACCAGCGGCGTCACCGCCTTGCCGCCGAACATGTAGCGGAACTTGCCGGCCTGGTTGAATATCTGGTCGAAGCAGACGCCCATGAAATCGACGAACATCAGCTCCGCCACCGGCCGCAGCCCGGTCGCCGCCGCGCCCACCGCCGAGCCGATGAAAGCGCTTTCGGAGATCGGCGTGTCGAGCACGCGCTCGCGGCCGAATTCCGGCATCAGCCCCTTGGTAACGCCAAGCACGCCACCCCAGGCGTCGTCCTCGCCGGCCGCGCCCATGCCGCCGGCATTGTCCTCGCCCATGACGATGACGCGCTCGTCGCGGCGCATCTCCAGCCGGATTGCGTCGTTGATGGCTTCGCGATAGGTTTTTTTAGCCATTTCAAATCCTCCCTCAGTAATTCAGATAAACGTCGGTCAGCAGATCGGCGTCGGTTCCGCGTGGCGCGCTTTCCGCCTCGGACACCGCCTCGTCGATCAGGATGCCAACCTCGCTGTCGATGTCGTCGAGTTCACTCGCCTCCAGAAGTCCGGCCTCGGTCACCTTCTGGCGGAAGAAGGATAGCGCATCGAATTCCTTGCGCAGGCGGTCGGTCTCGCCGTCGGCGCGATAGCTCTGGGCGTCGCCCTCGAAATGGCCGAAATAGCGGTTCAGCTTGACATGGATCAGCGATGGTCCGTCGCCGGCCCTGGCGCGATCCACTGCCTCGCGCGCGGCGGCATTGACGGCAAAGAAGTCCAGCCCGTCGACCTCTACCCCCGGCATGCCGAAGCCCTTGGCGCGGTCGACCTGGCTGCCGCCGACCGACCAGCCGCTGGCCGTCGTTTCGGCATAGCCGTTGTCCTCGACGACGAAGATCGCCGGCAGGTTCCATACCGAGGCCAGATTGAATGATTCCAGCGTCGTTCCCTGGTTCGATGCGCCATCCCCGACGAAGGCGATGGCGACGCCGCCGGTCTTCAGGGTCTTGGCGGTCAGCGCCGCGCCGCAGACCAGCGGCGGTCCACCGCCGACGATGCCGTTGGCGCCCATCATGCCCTTCGACAGGTCGGCGATATGCATCGAGCCGCCCTTGCCGCCGCACAACCCGTCGCGCGCGCCGTAAATCTCTTTCATCATCGCCTTCACGTCGCATCCCTTGGCGATGCAGTGGCCATGGCCGCGATGGGTGGACGCGATATAGTCCTTGTCGCTCAACTCGGCGCAGACGCCGGCCGCCGAGGCCTCCTCGCCGGCATAGAGATGCACGAAACCCGGGATATTGCCCGTGGCAAATTCGTCATGCACGCGATCCTCGAATTCGCGGATCGTTCGCATCTGCCGGTAGGATTCCAGCAATTGTTCCCTGCTTAGCTGCATGGTCGCTCTCCCTTGTTGCCATGTTGTCCCGGCCATTGGTCAGCCGGCACAGTCATATGCAGCAAGACATGTGCCGCCGTTTTTGTGGCGTTAAATCAATATATTATGTGATTTCACCGTCTCAACGTGACAGTCCCTGAGACAGCGACTGTCTCAGGCCGATACAGTCGTCTGCTTGCTTATCCGGTCAAGGGTGGTCTATCCTGCCAATCGACGGGATAACAAAGACCTTAAAGGCGCCATCCCGCGCGGCCACCCGGACCAGACAGGGAGGAACGAGTGCCGGATCGCGAAACGATGCGCGACCACATGGACGGTATTTTCAAGGCCGCCGCCACAACCGGCGCGGCGGTGGAGCCTGTCGGTCCGTCGATGATCCGGAAATCCTGGGAGCGTTGCCTGCATAATTTCGGGCTCGACCCCGGACGGGTCCACAAGCCGGTCGTGCTGACCTCCACCGAACTCAACGAATATCGCGACCGCGCGGATGAAATCGCCTGGTGCGCCAAGGGCGAAATCCAGCGGCTGTACCGGCGGCTGGGCGATCTCGGCTATGTCATTCTGCTGACCGACGACAACGGCGTCACCATCGACTATCTGGGCAACGACGGCATGCGCGACGTGCTGCGCGAGGCCGGGCTCTATCTCGGCGCGGTCTGGGCCGAGGACAACCAGGGCACCAACGGCGTCGGCACCTGCCTGCAGGAAGGCGTCTCGCTGAGCGTCGTGATGGACGATCATTTCGCCGCCCACAATATCGGCCTGACCTGCACGGTGGCGCCGATCCACGGCCCCGACGGGGATGTCCGCGCGGTGCTGGATATCTCGACCGACCGGCCGACCACCCGGGAAATCCAGGCGGTGCTGCGCACGGTCGTCGAGAACGCCGCGCGGCGCATCGAAAACCA
>JADFVY010000056.1 GCA_015222795.1 Pseudomonadota bacterium
GCGCGGGCCGCTGACATAGTCGCCATATTCGGCCGTGTTGGAGATCGAATAGCGCATGTTGGCGATGCCGCCTTCATAGATCAAATCGACGATCAGCTTTACTTCATGCAGGCATTCGAAATAGGCCATCTCCGGGGCATAGCCGGCTTCGACCAGGGTCTCGTAGCCAGCCTGGATAAGCGAGGTCAGCCCGCCGCACAGCACTACCTGCTCGCCGAACAGATCGGTTTCGCATTCTTCCTTGAAGCTGGTCTCGATAACGCCCGAACGCCCGCCGCCGATGGCGCAGGCATAGGACAGGCCGATTTCGTGCGCATTGCCGGTGGGGTTCTGGTCGACCGCCAGCAGGCAGGGAACGCCGCCGCCCTTTTCATATTCCGAGCGCACCGTGTGGCCGGGGCCCTTCGGGGCGATCATGATCACGTCCAGATCCGCGCGCGGCTCGATCAGGTTGAAGTGCACGTTCAGCCCGTGCGCGAAGGCGATCGCCGCGCCTTCCTTCATATTGTCGCGCAGATGGTCGGCATAGATATGGCGCTGCAGCTCGTCGGGCGCGGCCATCATGATGACGTCGCCCCAGGCCGCGGCCTCGGCCACGGACATTACCTTGAAGCCGGCTTCCTCGGCCTTGGCCGCGCTGGCGGAGCCTTCACGCAAAGCGACCCCGACCTCCTTGACGCCGCTGTCGCGCAGGTTCGCGGCATGTGCATGTCCCTGGCTGCCGTAACCGACGATCACGACCTTCTTGGCCTTGATCAGGTTAACATCGGCATCACGATCGTAATATACGCGCATGGCTATCTCTCTTGCTGTCCAGTTATGTCTGTTCGGTTGTCGTCTCTGACGCGGCGTTTTACAGCGACTTGGCGCCGCGGGCAATGCCCACGACTCCGCTACGTGCGATCTCGGTCTTGCCCAGTGAGCGCATTAGCTCGATGAAGGCTTCGATCTTCTCCGGTTTGCCGGTCAGCGAGAAGACGAAGGATCCAGTCGTCGTGTCCGCGACCGTCGCATTGAAAATGTCGGCGATCCGAAGGGATTCTCGCCTCTCCGGGCCGCTCGCCACCACTTTGACAAGGGCAATTTCGCGCTCCAGATGGGCGCCTTCGGCGGTCAGGTCATGAACCTCATGGATTGGAACCAGCTTGTTCACCTGCGCCTTGATCTGTTCGATGATCATCGGGGTGCCGCTGGTCACGATAGTCATCCGCGACGTCGATTCATCGGTCGAGACCGCCGATACGGTCAGGCTCTCGATATTGTAGCCGCGGCCGGAAAACAGGCCCACCACGCGAGCCAGCACGCCGGGTTCGTTGTCCACCAGGACGGCGATCGTATGCCGTTCTACATTGCTCATGTTCATACCAGCACCATGCCGTCTCCGGAGATCGAGCTTTCGGCCTCGTCCGTCGGACCAAGCAGCATTTCGTTGTGGGCCGCGCCCGACGGGATCATCGGGAAGCAGTTTTCCTTGGGGTCGACCGCGATGTCGACGACGACCGGCCCGTCATGGGCGATCATTTCCCTGATCGTGTCGTCCAACTCCGACGGATTTGTCGCCCGCAGGCCCCTGGCGCCGAAAGCCTCCGCCAGTTTCACGAAGTCGGGCAGGGCATTGGAATAGCTTTCCGAATAGCGGCCGCCATGCATCAGTTCCTGCCACTGACGAACCATGCCCATATATTCGTTGTTGATGATGAACACCTTGATCGGCAGCCGGTATTGGATGGCGGTCGCCAGTTCCTGGATGTTCATCATGGTCGAGGCCTCGCCGGCGATATCCACCACCAGCGCGTCCGGATGGCCCAACTGTACGCCGACCGCCGCGGGAAGCCCGTAACCCATGGTGCCCAGCCCGCCCGACGTCATCCAGTGGTTCGGTTTTTCAAAGCGGAAATGCTGGGCCGCCCACATCTGGTGCTGGCCCACCTCGGTGGTGATGAAGACCTCGCGATCGAGCGTCAATTCATAAAGCCGCTTGATTGCTTCCTGCGGCTTGATAATCTTCTTGTTGGTGGCGAATTTCAGGCAATTTTTTGCCCGCCATTCGCCAACCGTTTTCCACCAGGAAGCCACCGCCTTCTTGTCGGCCTGCTTCTTTTCCGCCTTCCAGACCGCCAGCATGTCTTCCAGCACGCTGGCGACGTCGCCCACAATGCCCAGATCGACCGGAATATTCTTGTTGATCGAGGTCGGATCGATATCGATATGGATCTTCTTCGAGCCCGGCGAGAAGGCGTCCAGCCGGCCGGTCACGCGGTCGTCGAAGCGGGCGCCGATGCACAGCATCAGGTCGCAATCATGCATCGCCATGTTGGCTTCGTAATTGCCATGCATGCCGACCATGCCCAGATAGCGCTCGTCGGAAGCGGGCAGGGCGCCCAGCCCCATCAGGGTCAGGGTCGTCGGCGCGCCGGTCGTCTTCACTAATTTGGTGAACAGCTCGACCGCCTTGGGCCCGGAATTGATGATGCCGCCGCCGCCATAGATTACCGGTCGCTTCGCCTTGGCGATCATGTCGACCGCCCGGGCGATTTGTCCTGCGTCGCCCTTGATTTGCGGGCGATAGGTCTTGTGCTTGACGTTGCCGGGGCCGGAATAGGGGCATTCCGCGAACTGGACATCCTTGGGAATATCGACCACCACCGGCCCGGGGCGGCCGCTGCGCGCCACATAGAAGGCTTCATGCAGTGTTTTGGCCAGCCGGTCGGGGTCCTTCACCAGATAGTTATGTTTGGTGCAGGGCCGCGTGATGCCCGTCGTGTCGCATTCCTGGAAGGCGTCGTTGCCGATCAGGTGGGTTGGCACCTGGCCGGTCAGGCAAACGATCGGGACACTGTCCATCAGCGCATCGGTCAGGCCGGTCACCGCGTTGGTCGCGCCGGGGCCGCTGGTCACCAGCACCACGCCCACCTTGCCGGTCGAACGCGCATAGCCTTCGGCGGCATGCACCGCGCCCTGTTCGTGGCGGACCAGGATATGACGCAGCTGGTTCTGCTTGAACAGCGCGTCGTAGATCGGCAGAACCGCGCCGCCCGGATAGCCGAATACGACATCGACACCTTGGTCCAGCAGTGCCTTGATGACGATTTCGGCCCCGTTCATTGGCTCGCCTGCCATGTCTCTACTCCGATCCGATTCCGCTCTACACCACAAAATTCGCTCTACACCATAAAAATAGAGCCTATTCATAACAATGCCGCGGGCCCTTCGGCCCGCAGCCGCCGGACAATAGGCGGTCAGTCCTTATGGGTCAATATAAAATGACGAACAAACGAAAAGATTTTCGGCAATAAACTTTCCGAAAATTGCGCAGAAACTGTTGTGTCGGCAACAATCTTATGCCGGAACCAGGTAAACTGCCTTTTCGCATAGTTCCGCGTCGATTGTTGCGCATCCGTCAGCGCCTGTTCAAGCGTTATGTATTCCGCCAGATAATCGGAAAACGCCTTTACCCCAAGCGCCCGCGTTGCCGGCAGATCAGGGGCCAGCCCCATTGCGTTCAATCGCCGCACCTCGTCTAGCGCGCCTTCGTCAAGCATGGCCTCCAGCCGCAGGTCGCACCTGGCGTAGAGTTCCTCTCGCGGCGGCGTCAGCAGGATCGTCGCGAACCGCAACCCGGCAGGCGGACCCGGCGCCGGGTCCGCCTGCCACTCGCTCAATGGCCGGCCGGTCGCCTCCAGCACCTCCAGCGCGCGGACGATTCTCTGGCCGTCGGCCGGCTCCAGCCGTTTCGAAATGGCCGGGTCGCGCGCCGACAGTTCACGGTGCAGGGTTTCGGCGCCCTCGGCCGTCAGACGGGCGCGCACCCTCTCGCGGATATCGTCCGGCACGTCAGGCATCGGCGACAGCCCCTCTGTCAGGGCCTTCAGATATAACCCGGTGCCGCCACAGACGATCGGCAGCTTGCCGACGGCGTGGGCGCTCTCGATCTCGGCCAGCGCCATGTCTCGCCAGCGGCCGGCGGAACAGACTTCCGACGCCGGCAGCACCCCGTACAGCCGGTGCGGCGCGCGGGCCTCATCCTCGGGCGAGGGGCGCGCGGTAAGGACGCGCAGCTCGCTATAGACCTGCATACTGTCGGCGTTGATGACGACACCGTCGAATTCCACGGCGATGGCCAGGGCAAGGCCCGATTTTCCGCTGGCGGTTGGGCCGGCGACAATCAGGACCGGTTGTTTTTTATCGTTCATGCTGGAATAATTTGCCTTTACGTTGCGACACCCCCTAAATGCCGTTCAATGGAAAATGTCCTGACACTGATAGCCGGAACCGCACCGCTAGGCCATAGCGCGGTGGCCGCGGCGCGCAATGCACTGGTGTCGGGGCGCGCCAGGGTCGGGGATGCGATATGGCTCGCCGCCGGCCGCGCCTGCGATATTCCCTTCGAACGAACGCCGCCTTTCGAGGCCGCGGCCGATGTGCGCGACGCGCTCGAGGGGCAACCGTTCGACATCGTTGCCCAGCCGGTGGCTGGACGGCGCAAGAAGTTGCTGGTCGCCGACATGGAATCTACGATCATCGACAATGAAATGATCGACGAACTGGCGGCGGAACTCGGACTGCAGGACCGGATTGCCGATCTTACCGCGCGGACCATGCGCGGCGAACTCGATTTCGCGGAATCCCTGATCGAGCGGGTGCGCGTGCTCAAGGGGCTGGACGTGGCGGTGCTGGAAAAGCTTCGGGGCAACATCCGGGTCAACCCCGGGGCGGTCGAACTGGTCGCCACCATGCGGGCCCACGGCGCCTATTGCGCACTGGTGTCGGGTGGGTTCACGGTTTACAGCGCATATGTTCGCGAACTGGTGGGGTTCGACCATGATCAGGCGAACCAGCTGGAAATCGTCGATGGCAAGATGACCGGGCGGGTCGTCAAGCCGATCCTCGATCGCCAGGCCAAGCAGGCCTGTTTGTTGCGGTTGGCGAAGGATCTTGCGATTTCAGTCGGCTCGGCTATTGCCGTTGGCGATGGCGCCAACGACATGGCCATGGTCCTGGCCGCCGGGTTGGGCGTTGCCTACCATGGCAAGCCGATCCTGGCGGAGACCGCCGCCATGCGGGTCGATCATGGCGATCTCACGGCGCTGCTTTATGCGCAGGGATATAAAGAAGATGAATTTGTTGGCGTGCCCGGCTGACCGCGTCAGCAGATAACACAGATCAACTTGCCGGCCGCGCCGACGGCCGCCCCGCTGCCCTGCGGGAATCCGTTATCCGCGTATGAGGCGTCATTGGCGGCGTTGTCGGGTCCGGGGGGAAGTGTGGGGTCGGGGATCGGCCCGTTCCGCGAAGGCGGTGTCCAGGACCTGACCGAAGCGATCAGCGACCGCATCTCGCGAACCTTCCACAATGCCCATTCCGGCGCCGGCCCCGGCGGGGTCAGCGACCCGTCGTCGAATGCAACGGCCGCCTGGCCGGGCCGGTTCAGCGTTACCGTCTTGCCGGTCTTCGAGGTCAGAATCGCCTGCGATCCCGCCGACTGCAGGATGACGGCGGTGGCGCCTTGCCGGGCCACGAAATCGATGACCGTGCCGCGCACGCCCACAGTGACTTCCGGGGTTCTGATGACATATGAATCGCTGGGCATATTGCCGGAAACAAACCGGAAAACGCCTTCGGCCGCGCCGATGACAAGCGTACCGCTCGGCGCCGAGGGATCATAAAGGAAACTGTCCAGAACGATGCTGGATCCCGGGCCGACGGTCAGGCTGGTTTCATCCAGAAAGCGGATTTCCGAGGCGCTTCTTTCCGCCGTCGCCACAAGCTCGTTCTGGAAAACGGGGTCGGCATTGTCCAGTTTCCGAACGTTCTCCTGGAGCGTTCCCTGTACATCCCTGATGACGACGGCCGACTCGCCGACGCTGGTTTCAGCAGCCGCGATCGCGGCAAGGAAAAGTGGTGTCGCCAGAACCGGAATAGAGGGAAGAATGCGCCGCATCAGACCGCGCGCTGAATGGTTCTTTGACGACCGCATAGCCATAACCCACATCATTGTTACTGTTCCCGGCGGCGGCGCCACAGGCGCGTTGACCACCATTTTTGCTGATGCTGTTATAGCCTGAATCGCAGTTTTACGCAATCGGCTTGCCTTGTTACCGTCAATTCCGGAAACGACCAATAGATCGGATAAAGATGCTCGCCCCTTGAAATTGCGGGCAATTTTACCCGATCAAACTGAACCGGTCCGGTTCCGTTTGATCGGATATTGCCCTAGCCGGAAGTTTCCGAGTCGGCTGGCGCGGGCCGCCGGGAGCGGGGTCAGCTATTGCCGTTCCCGTTTCCGTTGTTGCCATTGCCGTTGCCATTACCGTTGCCATTCCCGCCGGCATTGCTCGTGCTGCTGGCCCCGGCGTTGCCGCCGCCCGGCGGATCGGGCTCCAGCGCGGTGTCGTTGGCATGGCCGAAGCCTCCAGCCGGCACGGTTTCCCCGCCCTGTGCGTAGGCCGCACGCAGTAATCCACGTTTCGGAGGCGCTACGTCTTCGACCGGTTCTGGCGGCGGCGCGGCCGGCGGCGGTGGCGGCGCGGCGGCCGTCTCCACGGCGCTCGGTTCCGCCGGGCCAGGCGGATCGGCCGGCGGCGGTGGCGCCGGCAGGCCCGCGGTGGCCAGAACATCATCCATATCGTGAATGCGCCACATAGCCCACGCCGGAGGATCTCCCGGCGGGGTCATGGTGCCGTCGGCAAAGGCAACCGTCGCCGTGCCGGCTGTTTTCAGCAACACCATTTCGCCGGCGTGGTTGGTAACTTCCACGCCATCGTCCGATTCCATGATCACGGCGAATGCGCCGTCGCCGCGAGAAACCATGACCAGCACCGTGCCGCGCACGCCGACGGTTACATTTGGGGCTTCGATTTTATAATTGGAACTCGCCATGTTGCCCGAGAAGAATCGAAACACCCCCTCGGTGACCGTCAGCGCGAATGTGCCTTCGCCCGGATCGGGGTCATAAACGAATTCATCAAGCACGATGGTCGAATTCGGGCCGACTGAAATGCGCGTATCGTCCGCGAACCTCAACTCGGACGCGCTTTCCAGGCCCGTCTGGACGATTTCGTTCTGGTACACGCTGTCCTGCAAGGCCAGTCGGCGGATTTCCTCGTCGGTCTTGCCCTCGACATCTTTCACGACGAGCGAGGTAATGCCGATGCCTGACTGTTGGGCCGCCATCGCCGGCATGGCGAGACCCGCCACCATCGCGGCCAACGCAATGGCGCATATATATTTCATCCAGAACTTCAGTATTCTGCCACCCATGATCGACCTTCCCCTCAAATCGATAACCAAAAAAACGGATATTGCACGCGACGCCTATCCCCTTAACCTTTGATTAAACAATAATTTCGAGATAAAATAAAGACAAATCTATCCTTTTGGGTATTTTTCGTGCCTGAGATTCGCCGAAAATTGGGCTCGCATAACAAAAAATCCATTGCGTGCAACAGGATGTTATTTTCGGGCTGATTATTGGCCGCGCCCGAGGATATAGTGCGCAAATAGATATTGGGGGAACCTGGAATGCGTAGTCGCTGGCTGCAACTTGTCCTGTCGGGACTTATCATCTTTGTGGCCCTCGAGGTGCGTTTTCTCGATCCTGTATTCCTCAAGAACCTGCGTCTCAAGAGTTTCGATCTCTACCAGGAACTGAAGCCGCGCGAATATAAGCCCGTCCCCGTGCGCTTCGTCGATGTGGATGACGAAAGCCTGGCCAGGCTGGGCCAGTGGCCCTGGCCGCGCACCCGCGTCGCCGAACTGGTTGACCGGCTGAAACAGGCGGGGGCCGCGTCGATCGGGCTCGATATCGTGTTTTCCGAACCGGATCGCACGTCGCCGCGCCAGATCGTCGAGCTCTGGCCGAACACGCCGGAAACCGAATTGCTGCGGCAGACCATATCCGCCCTGCCGGACCATGACGAGGTACTGGCGCAAACGATAGGCAGGGCGGGAAATGTGGTGGTTGGTTTTGCGGCGACCGGCAAGGCCGGCGCCGGCGCCATGCCGACCCTGAAGGCGGGCATGTCCTGGGCTGGACATGATCCGCTGGAATTCGTGCACACATACAGTGGCGCCGTCGTCGGCTTGCCCGGGATCGACGCCGCAGGGGCCGGGACGGCCGGGATCGGCATGAAATCGGAACATGACGGCATTCTGCGCCGCCTTCCCCTGCTGATCGGTTATGGCGGAACCCTTTACCCGACAATGCCTGCGGAATCGTTGCGCGTCGCGCAGGGCGCCGCGAATTATCTGGTCAAGTCTTCCGGGGCCAGCGGCGCCAAAACCTACGGCGATGCGCAGACAGGTATCATTGCCGTGCGGATCGGGCGTTTTACCGTGCCAACCGACAATGAGGGCAGGCTCTGGCTATACGATACGGGCGCGGTGCCCGAGCGCAGGGTGGCGGCCTGGCAGATAATGGAGGGCAAATTCGAGCCCGGCCTGATTGCCGGAAATATCGTTCTCGTGGGAACCAGCGCGGCCGGATTGATGGATCTGCATTCGACACCCCTGGCCGCCACCATGTCCGGAACGGAAGTGCAGCTTCAATTGATCGAGCAGATGCTGACCGGCGAATTCCTGCTGCAGCCGGATTGGGCCAAGGGCGCGGAGCTGGTCATGCTGCTGCTGATCGGCCTGGTGGTGACCATCGCCACCGCCCGGCTGGGCGCGGGATTGAGCGCAACCCTTACCCTTGGCATGCTGTTGGGCGCGTTGGGATTGTCATGGTACCTTTTCGTGGAGAAAGGCTTTCTTCTGGATCCGATATACCCCGCCGTCACCAGCGTTCTGGTATATCTTGGCGCCAGTTTAATGGCGTATTTGCGCACCGAGCATGAACGAAAACACATCCGCACGGCCTTCAGCCATTACATGTCGCCGGACATGGTGAAACGTCTGGCGGACCATCCGGACCAGCTCCGTCTTGGTGGCGAGACCCGCGAATTGACGCTGCTGTTCTCCGATCTTCGCGGCTTTACCTCGATCTCCGAAAAATACGATGCGGAGGGACTTACCAGTCTGGTGAACCGGTTCCTGACGCCGATGACCGAAGTGACGCTGAACCATGGCGGCACCGTGGATAAATATATGGGCGACGCGATGATGGCTTTCTGGAACGCGCCGCTGGACGATGCGGACCATGTGCGTAACGCCGCGCTGACCGCGCTGGAGCTGCGGCAATGCCTGGCGCCCCTGAACGCGGAACTGAAAGTGGAAGCCGAGGATCAGGGCAAGGAATTTCTGCCATTGAAAATTGGCATCGGGGTCAATACCGGCGATGCCTGCGTCGGCAATATGGGATCCGAGCAGCGCTTCGACTATTCGGCGCTGGGCGACGAGGTCAATCTGGCCTCGCGGCTGGAAGGCATGTCGAAGCAGTATGGCGTCGACATCGTGATCAGCGGCAGCACCCGCGAAAAATTGCCGGATTTTACGGCGTTGGAGCTGGACCGGGTCAAGGTTATCGGCAAGACCATACCGGTGACCGTCCATACCCTGCTGGGCGATGAAGCGATGGGCCAGGATCCGGAATTTCAGGCCGGGCAGGAAAGCCATAAGGCCATGCTCCAGGCCTTCCGCGCCCAGGAATGGGATCGCGCCGCGGAACTGGTCGCGGAGTGCCGGGCGAAGTTCGAGGAAAAGCAGGGCATGAAAAAATATTACGACCTGATGGATGGCCGGATCGTGGAACTGCGAGCCGACCCGCCCGGCCCCGGCTGGGACGGCGTCGCCGAAGCGAAAAGCAAGTAGGACGCCGCGATTCCATATGGTCTGAAAAGGCTCTAGATACGGTCATCTGACAGTATTTGGACTATCCGGAACGTTGCAAGAGCAAGAGCCTTTCTCCGGCGGCGCGGGTTGGGTGCCTTATCATGAATTTGACGGTTACCTGGGAAATGTCGGCCAAATCTCACCAATGTGTAGCGGGAACGAAACAACCATGGACAGCGCCGGGAACGGGTTCGCGAAGTCTCTCTGGGTGACGACGGCGGAGCCAGCCGTCGATGCGCCCGCACTCACTGGTGGAATCGATGCGGACGTGGTCGTTGTCGGCGCCGGATATACCGGCCTTTCGTCGGCCCTTCACCTTGCCGAGATGGGCCAGAGCGTTGCCGTTCTGGAGGCCAGGGAAATTGCCTGGGGCGGGTCCGGTCGCAACGGCGCCCATGTCAACCCGGGCTGGAAAGTCCTGCCGTCGGCCATACGCGCGATGTACGGCAAGGAACGTGGCGGGCGTGTCGTTCGCTCTATCGACGGCTCCTGCGATTTGGTCTTCGACCTGATTGCCAGGCACGTCATCGAATGCGCACCGCGCCGCGCGCCGTATCTTCGCGGCGCCTATGGAAAATCCGGCATCCGCGAAGTTGAAAACTGGGTACGGGAATGGGGAGAAGCCGGCGCGCCGGTCGCTCTGAAAAATGCCGCCGAGACCCATGAGTTAATGGGCAGTACATTCTTCCACGGCGGCATGGAAGATGCGCGTGGCGGCAGTTTGCAGCCGCTTTCCTATGCTTACGGCCTGGCCCGCGCGGCCATGAAGGCGGGCGCCAGATTGTATGCGCGAAGCCCGGCTTCCACTGTCGCGCGGGATGGCACCGGATGGTCTGTGACGACAGCGGGTGGGGCGAAGGTGCGTGCGCAATACCTGCTGCTGGCGACGAACGGTTATACGGATGGGTTTTGGCCGGGCCTGCGGCGCCAGATCGTTCCCGTAGCCAGCTTGCAAAGCGCGACCGCGCCGCTTGCAGACGACATTCGCCGCGCGATTCTGCCTGGCGGCCATCATGTTTCCGATACCCGAAATACGATGGTCTATTTCCGAGTGGACGAGACCGGGCGCTTTCAAATCGGTGGCCGCGGGAACCCGTTCGACCCCTGTCGCCAAGACGGCGATACCCACCATTTGCGGGCCGAGGCGGTGCGTATTTTCCCCGCCCTCAAGGACGCAAATTGGGAATTCGATTGGGGGGGACTCGTGGCGATGACGAAATCCCATACACCGAATCTTGTCGAATTGGGCCCGAATGCCTATGCGGGCCTTGGATATTGCGGGCGCGGCGTCGCCATGGGAACCATGATGGGCAAGCAAATGGCCGAACTGGTGATGGGCGAGGACGTGCCCCTGCCACGAGAAAAGATGGCCCCGTTCGCCTTTCACCGTTTCAGAAATGCCGGTATTGCCTGGCACATGATCAGCGGCCGTTTTCTGGACCGTCTGGATGGTTGGCGTTCCGGGCCAGACTCTAAGGGGATGTGGAGATAGGAGGGGAAGCCTGTCCGTCGCCGGACAATCTTGAAGCGCCGCCGTTATTTTACTCCGCCGCCGCCGCCTTGCCCGGCAACATAACGGCCGTCATGTTGGCCATCAGCATCAGGGCCGCCAGCAAGTAGAACACCGACGGCAGGCCCCAGATATCGGCGACGAAGCCGCCGGCGATCGGCACGATCGCCGACAGGCCGGCCTGGGCCCCGAACATCAGGCTGGTCGCCGACCCACCCATTTCGCCCGGCGTCAGGTCCATCATCCAGCTATGCACCACCGGGCGCACCGCGAACAGCACGAAACCCAGCAACGCAACGCCGGCCACGTAAAGCGGCCCGCCGCCCAGCAATGTAAGCCCGGCGATTACCACCGTGCTGGCGCCCAACCCGGCGAGCACGATCGGCCGCCGTCCGATCCGGTCCGACAGCGTGCCGGCGATCACCACGGCCAGGATGCCGCCAACCTGCATCGCCATCATCACCGTGCCGGTTTCCAACGCGCCGGCCTTCAGAACATCGACCAGGTAAAGCGGCAGGAACATCAACAGGCCGTTCTGGGCCGCGGTTCTCAAACCCGCCATCAGGCACAGGCCCAGCACCGCGCGATTGCGGATCAGGCGGCCCATGCCGGCGAAATAATCGCCAAGCCCCATGCCCGGTTTTCCGTGGGTAGCGTCGGTCCGGTCACCCTTCCACAACAGGAACAGCGCTGCGGCAACGGCGAAAACCGGCAGCGAATTCACCGCCGCCGCACCCGGCCAGGACATGGAAACCAGCAACATCCCCGCCGCCACGGGCGCTATCGCGTCTCCCAGATTGGCGCCCAGCGCGTGAATCGACAGCGCATAGCCGCGCTTCTTGGGATAACGCGACGACAGGTAGGCGATTGCCGCGGGATGCCACAGATTATTGGTGGTGCCGATCAGCACGACCATGGCCGCCAGCCACACAAAACCGGCTCCGGCCGCAAAGGCCATCAGCGCGCCGCCGCCCAACACCAACGCCAGAATCTGGAACAGCACCCGGCGTCCGGTAACATCGACCAGCGGCCCGCTACCGAAATTGGCGCCCACCGAGGCGATGTGAAAAATGGACACCAGCAGTCCGGCCTGGGAATAGCTGAGCCCCAGATCGCGATTGATAAAGGGCAGCAACAAATAGAAAGTCGCCGCCACCCAATGGGTCGCCCCATGGCCCAGCCCGACGAGGAAAATCGGGCCTTGTCGCGCAAGGAGCGAGGGGCCGGTGACGGTCGGTTGCGACTGCATGCGGGCGGGTATCCCTTAATAAATAACGGCGCCGGAGAATATCCCGGCGCCGCCTTTATGCCCTGAATCCGGCAGCTTGTCAGCCGCCATACCGGCGGTTACTTCATCTTCATGACCTGGGCGCGGGCCCAGATGGACAGCGCCTCGGACAGCAGCACCAGAGCGATGATGGAGATCAGGATCGCGGCGACCCGTTCGGTTTCGATTTGCAGGATGTTGCGTTTCAGATACCAGCCCATGCCGCCGGCCCCGAAGAAGCCGACCACCGTGGCCGCCCGGAACGACACGTCCCAAGTATAGATGGCGATGCCGGTGAAGGCTACACGCACCTGCGGGAAGACGCCGAACAGCATGATTTGAAACAGATTGGCGCCGCTCGCCCGTACGGCCTCCACCGGGCCCATGTCGATCGCCTCGATCTCCTCGGCGAACAGTTTGCCGGCAAACCCGGTACAGAAGAAAACCAGCGCCAGCACCCCGGGCAGCATGCCAAACCCGATGATGGTGACGAACAGGATCGCCCAGATCATCTCGTGCACGGCACGGCACCCCATGGTCACGAAACGCGCCAGCGGATAGACGTAACGCCGGCTCGGCGTCATATTGAACGAGCCGAACCAGCCCAGCGGAATCGACGCCAGCAGCCCGAACAACGCCCCCAGATAGGCCATCTGAACGGTTTCGATGACGTACTCCAGGTAATCGGCGTCCATGATGTATTCTATATCGGGCGGATAATACCGGTTGGCGATGGTCGCCCCCATGCGCCCGAACATGCCGAGCAGCCGGTCCAGCGGGATTTCGAGATATTCTACCGCATAGACGAGGAAAACCAGTATGCAGAGCCATACGCCGTAACGGATTGCCGAGCCGGGGAACCTGAAGCGGCGCCACTCGCGCCGTGGTGTTTCCGGCGCTGGGCGGGATTCCAGTGCCCTGTTCATCAGATCACCGCCTTGCGGGCGAAGTACGACAGCACCTCGCCAAGCATGATCAACAGCAGGATGGCGATGATGACCGAAGTCACTCCGTGATAGTTGAAGGTATTCATCTGGCGAAAAAACACCAGACCCAGGCCCCCGGCGCCGACCATGCCCAGGATCGCCGAGCGGCGAATGTTAATCTCCCATTCGAAGACGATAACGCTGAGCACCTGCGGCAGCACCTGGGGCAGGATGCCGTACATCACCACCTGAAATTCGTTGCCGCCGGTGGCGCGGATCGCTTCCACCGGCCCCGGGTCGACATCCTCGATCGCCTCGGCGGACATCTTGGCGATAAATCCGACGGATCGCACGGCCAGGGCAAATATCCCGGCCAGCGCGCCAAGACCAACAGCGGAAACGAAGAACAGCGCCCAGACGATTTCATGCACCGAACGGCTGAGAGTCATCATCAGGCGTCCCACGGGATAAGTGACTGGTTTCCACGGCGTAATGTTGTGCGCCCCGAACCAGACCGCGGGAATGCACAGAATAACACCCACCACGGTACCCAGACAGGCAATCATCAGGGTCTCGATGGTCGGCCCGATTAATGAGGGAAACAGCGAAAAATCGATACCGATGAAACGGCCGGCCGCCTTCATAACGTTCCCCACCCCACCCATGCGAGACCAATCGGTGTCGTCGATCACCGTGACCTTTACGCTCCAGACCACCATGATCAGAATCAGCGCAACGAAGGCGCCAGTGGAGCGCCGGCCGCAGCGCCGGGAACTGATGATATCGTCGACTGTCGGCCGCATGACGAACTACAGGACTTCCATGGCGTAAATTTCGTCTAACTTGGCCTGGTCCATATCTTCGGTCGGGCCATCGAACATTTTGACACCGTCCTGCATGCCGATCATCTTGTTACAGAACTCCCGGGCCAGTTCGACATCATGAATATTGCACAGGCAGGGAACCTTCAGTTCCTTGGCCATCTGTTTGATGAGGCCCATGACCTCACGGGAGATTTTCGGATCAAGAGCCGAGGTGGGTTCGTCGACCAGCAGCAGCTTCGGATTCTGCATCAGCGCGCGGGCAATGCCGACCCGCTGGCGCTGGCCACCGGATAGCTCGTCGGCGCGCTTGTCGACATGCTCGATCAATCCGACATGGTCGAGTAGCTCAAGCGCATGCTGGATGTCGGTGCGCGGGAAGGCGCGAAACAGGGTGCGCAGATTGCCGGTGTAACCCAGGCGACCGGACAGCACATTGTCCATGACGCTCATCCGGTTAATCAGGTTGAATTCCTGAAAGATCATGCCGATGTCACGCCGCAGCCGGCGCAACTGGCGCACCGATAGCGCGGTGACTTCCTGGTCCAGGAAACGGATTTCGCCGCTGGATGGTTCGACCAACCGGTTGATACAGCGGATCAAAGTCGATTTACCGGCGCCGCTGGGGCCGATGACGGCGAAAAAATCATCGGCCTCGACGCTGAATGAGACGCTCTTCAGTATCTCCGGGCCACTGGCGGAGTATCTGGCGCAAAGATCACGAACTTCCAGAACCGCCATTGGTAACCCCCCGATAATGCCGCGCGCCGGGGAAGAGGCCGGCCGGAACGGGTATCCTCCCGTCCGGCCGGCCCTAACCGGCAACGCTTGATTTTGCGCTTACTTACGCGCGTCCTTGGCCTTCTTCAAGGCGCGGATGATATTGTAGTCGTCGGACGTCATGGCGACAAACTTGTCCGATTTGACGTTATCGAGGAATTCGCTGGCCCCTGGTTGATCCTTGAGGCCGAGGAAAGTATCCCTGATATTCTTCTTGATGTCCTCGCACAGCGACGAGCGATATACGAAGGGGTCCTGCGGGATCGGATCGGATTTCCAAAGCACGTTGAAATCCTCCAGCTTAACCTCGCCCTTGTTGACCACATTGTCGAACCGGTGGGTGGCGACGAATGCCCCATCTACCTTGCCCTGATGGACGGCCACCGTGGAAAGCTCATGGCTGCCCGTATAGACCACTTTGCCAAAATACTTGTCCAGATCCATGCCGACCACGTCTGAAAACACAACGCGCGGCATCAAATTGCCCGACGTGCTGCCCGGGTCGGTGAGGCCGATCACAGCCCCTTTAAGGGATTCGATCGAGGTAAATTTGGACCCCTTCAGCGTCACCAGAACACCACGATAACCGGGGCCTTCCTCTTGCAGGTGGCCCTGCCGCTTGGCGTAAGTGGCGAACACTTCGATATTGGGATCCTTGTCGTTGGCGATGACATAGGAATACGGCCCAAGAACGCCGATATGGACGAAGCCACTCAACATTCCCTCGACCACCGACGCGTAGGATGTGGGCATGAAGAACTGTATTTTCTTGCCGGTCAATTCCGCCATGCGGTCGGTCACCGGTTTATAGAGCTGCAGTTCAGCCACGCTCTCTTCGGTCGGGATAATCGCGAATGTCAGGGCGTCGGGGCTTTCGCACTCGGCCGACAGCGCCTGACCGGACAGACCGAGCGAGAAAATCGCCGCGGCCGTCCAGACGGCGGCCCTTCGGGCGCGACCACCATTCAGGTTTAGTATTTTTAAGTTGGTAAACATCGATGCCTCCTCTTGCTGACCAGATTATGTGTTATGAGCGCATGGTTGAAACACCCGGTTGCCGCACCGCGACGCCAAGGCTTTCAAACACGCGTTTTCGCGATCCGATGAAATTTCGTCCTCGTTCACCGGATATGGCGGACTCGATTAACGCCCGCCATTCCTCGTCTTTAACTCCGTAATCCGCCTTGTCGACGGAGACACCGAGAACAACAAGAAATTCTTCCAGCCGGTCCGCGCCAGCCGATAAATCCTCTCCGAATATGCGCCGCAAACCGCCGTCGCAGACGTCGCTAGCGCCAATTGCGCTGCGCATCACCATGGCCAGGCTGAACGAACAGGCAAGTCCGTGTGGTGTGCCGTGATGCAGTGTGATGGGATATGAAATCGAATGGGCCAGCGCGGTTTTAGTGTTGGAAAAGGCCAGCCCCGCGAAAGTGGCGGCTCGGGCAATCCGGGTACGCAGAACGATATTGCCTGGATCTTCCACCAGCCCGGGCAGAGCAGACAGGACTTCTGTCGCAGCATACACCGCATGGTTGGCGGAAATCGGATTGCCATTCACATTCCAAATGCTTTCCAGCGCATGGGACAGCGCGTCGAGGCCGGTGTTGACGGTTAATTCCCGCGGCATCCCCAGCATCAGTTCAGGGTCGATCAGCGCGTCGGTCGGATATAGGGACCGGTGCGACAGCGAATGCTTGCGCGCCTTGGCTGTGTCCCACACCGTCGCCCAGCAGGTGACCTCGCTTCCGGTGCCGGCGGTGGTCGGTATGGCGATAATCGGGACGGCCGTCAGCGCGTCTTCGCCATTGCCGTCTTCGAGATAGCGTTTGACCGCATCGAACCCGTTGCCCCCGGCGGCGATCACCTTGGCGGTGTCGATTACCGACCCGCCTCCCAGGGCGACGATGACCTCGGGCGCCGGCCGGACGGCGGCGAACCGGTCGCAGGTCTCGGCAAGAATGCCGAAATCCGGGTTGGGGACAACATTGTCGATGGTCAGCGCAGCCAGGCCGGCAATGCCGGTTATGCGTCGCGCGATGTCATGAAAAACCGGTTCGTCATAGGTGACGAGGCAATAGGCGCGACCTTGAACCAGGTCGTCGATTTCATTGAGCGTTCCGGCGCCAAACCTGACCCGGACCGGGTTTTCATAAGTCCACATGATACCTCACCACTTCGGCGACGGTGGGGGGTGTGTTGACTATCCACTTCGAAAAGTTCACCGAAGATTGTTCACAGTTCCACACTCCTGTATATTGTTCAAATGCAAATAAACAATGATTCCTATTGGAAAAATCAATGAATCACACACAACTCCGTTCTTTTCACGCTGTCGCCACGGAAGGCGGTTTCACCGCCGCCTCGAAGATTTTGAATGTGGGGCAGCCGACGATCACCACTCAGGTCAAGGCTCTGGAGCGCAATTTCAATATCGAACTATTTCATCGCCGGGGCCGGCGAGTGGAGTTGACCGAGGCCGGCACGGACCTGTTCCACATCGTCCAACGCATCGTCAGCCTGGAGGCCGAGGCCGAGAATACGCTGAATGCCTATGGCGGGTTTCAGACCGGGCGCCTGTATGTGGGTGCCGTCGGCCCCTATCACGCCACTGAAATGCTAAGCACCTTCCATGAGCGCTATCCCGGCATCAGGCTTTCGGTAAAGGTGGGCAATTCGACTGAAATGGTCGAACAGATTCTCGACTATTCCGTCGATGTTGCCGTGCTTGCCCATGTGGAAGACGACCCGCGCATTTTTGCCATGCCGTACAGCCGCCATCCCGTGGTCGTGTTCGTCAATAAATCGCACCGGTTCGCCGGGCGCCGGCAAATTGGCCTGGCCGAACTGGAGGGCGAACCCATGGTCTTGCGCGAGGTCGGCTCAACAACTCGGCTGGCGTTCGACACGGCGCTGCAAGAGGCCGGCGTAAGAATCGAACCCGTGATGGAGATCGGCAGTCGCGAGGCAGTGTGGCTGGCAGTGGCGCGGGGTATCGGCATCGGCGTGGTATCCGGTTTCGAATATATTCCCCACCCGGATCTGCATACTGTGTCGGTGTCGGACGCAGACATCTATACTACCGCCCACGTCAACTGCCTTGCCGAGCGCCGCGACGCACGACTGATAAGTGCTTTCTTCGATATAGCCGAAGCCTTGAACGCCCCGCAAAATATCGGGGGCAGAATCACGCCACGGGCTTCAGGAAGTTAAAACATTTCAGGTTTGGCCGGTTCCGCCAAAAAAAACGGCGCCGGAATTTTATCCCGGCGCCGCCTTTATGCCTTGAAGTCGGTTGCTTGTCAGCCGCCGTCGATACGCAGGCCGACGAAGCGCTGGTCTTCGCCGCTTCGTACCGTCAGCAGGATCGAACGCAGGCCCCGCGAACGGGCGTCCTTGATCTTTGCCTCGACGGCGTCGGGTGTCTGCACCTTCTCCTGGAAGATCTCGGTGATGACATCGCCCTGCCGCAGCCCGTTGTCGGCCGCGGCGCTGGCGCCGTCGACATTGGTGATGATGACGCCTTTCAGTCCATCGTCCAGGCCCAGTTCGGCGGCGAGCGCCGGGGTGATGGTCGACAATGACAAGCCCAGTTCGTCAAAGGTGCGCTCCACCGGCGTGTCTGGCTCGGCTTCGGGCGTATTGGCCGGCGCGTTGACCTCGTCAAACTTCTCCAACTCGCCCAGCGTTACATCGACCGTGATCTCTTTCCCGCCGCGCCAGACCACCACCTTCACCGTCTTGCCGACGTCCGTGTCGGCGACGATACGCGGCAATTTGCGGGATTCATTGACGTCGCGGCCGTTGAATTTGAGGATGACGTCACCCTCTTTCATGCCGGAAGCTTTCGCCGGGCTGTTGTCCAGCACACCGGCGACCAATGCGCCATGCGCCTCGCTCAGGCCCAGGCTCTCGGCGATTTCCTCGGTCACCTGCTGGATCTGCACGCCCAGCCAGCCGCGCCGCGTCGTGCCGAAATTACGCAGTTGGTCGATAACGCCATCGGCCAGGTTGGACGGAATGGAGAAGCCGATACCGATGCTGCCGCCGCTTTGCGAGTAGATCGCCGTGTTGATGCCAATGACATTGCCGTCCATGTTGAACAGCGGACCGCCGGAATTGCCGCGGTTGATCGGCGCGTCGGTCTGGATGAAATCGTCATAGGGGCCAGAGCGGATATCGCGCTGGCGGGCCGAGAC
>JADFVY010000451.1 GCA_015222795.1 Pseudomonadota bacterium
AAGCATCGCCCGCGCACACCCTCCTGCCGGGGAGACGGGAAACACGATCCAATGGGTACCATCCGTTGGGTGGAGACCACTAGATGTTACGGCTTACCAGAAAACTGATGTTCGCGATCGAGGCGGTGGTCGACATCGCCTACAATTCCGGCGACCATCCGGTGCAGAGCAAGGACATCGCCGAGCGTCAGGGCATCCCCCGGCGCTATCTGGAACAGGTGCTGCAACATCTGGTCCGCGCCGATATCCTGCGCGGCGTGCGCGGCCCACGTGGCGGTTATCGCCTGGCCCGCGAACGCAGGCGCATCCCGCTGGGCGAGATTGTGCGCATCGTCGCCGGCATGGAAACCGACGACGAAGACGAGGATACCGGGTCCGACCTTGGCCGCGTCGTGCTGCGGCCCCTGTGGCAGGACCTTCAGGAGGAAGCGCTGGTAAAGCTGGACGCTATCAGCGTCGAGGATTTATGCCGAACGGCCCGCAAGGCCGGAATCGACAGCACCACGAAAAAGAGCGGAGATTTCAATATATGAACCGTAACACGGACGTCAGGATGGCAGGATGAGCGGCGAAAATCCCGAGTTCAGGGGCAAGGTTTACGACAATATCGTCGATACGATCGGCGCGACGCCGCTGGTCCGGTTTTCGCGGCTGGCCGCTGATGCCGGCGTCGAGGCGGAGATCATCGGCAAGCTGGAGTTCTTCAATCCTCTGGCCTCGGTCAAGGATCGCATCGGCTGTGCCATGATCGACGCCATGGAGGCCGCCGGCACGTTGAAGAAGGGCACGGTGATGGTCGAGCCCACCTCGGGCAATACCGGCATCGCACTGGCCTTCGTAGCGGCGGCGCGTGGCTACCGGCTGATCCTGACCATGCCGGAATCGATGTCGGTCGAGCGGCGCAAGATGCTGAAACTGCTGGGCGCGGAGCTGGAACTAACACCGGCCGACAAGGGGATGAAGGGCGCCATTTCCAGGGCCGAGGAAATTGTCGCCTCGCTGCCCGACGCCGTCATGCCGGCGCAGTTCGAAAACCCCGCCAACCCGGAAATCCACAGCAAGACGACAGCCGAGGAAATCTGGCGCGACACCGGCGGAAAGTTCGACATGCTGGTCGCGGGCGTCGGCACGGGCGGCACGCTGACCGGCTGCGCCGAGGTGTTCAAGGCCCGCAATCCGGATGTCAAAATCGTCGCGGTGGAGCCCGAGGATAGTTCCGTGCTGTCGGGCGGCGAGCCCGGGAAACACATGATCCAGGGCATCGGCGCCGGTTTCATCCCGTCGATCCTGAAGACCGAACTGATCGACGAAACTGTTTCGATCGCCAACGAAACCGCCTTCGCGACCGCGCGCAAACTGGCGGCGCTGGAAGGCGTGCCCGTGGGCATTTCATCGGGCGCGGCCCTGGCCGCCGCCCTGGAACTGGCCGAACGGCCGGGAATGAAAGGCAAGAGAATCATCGTCATCATCCCCGATTTCGCGGAACGCTATCTGTCGACCGCGATGTTCGAGAGAATCAACGGCTAAGGACCCACCCCATGGAAATCACCGAGGAACGCCTGCACCGCTACGCCCGCCACATCATTCTCGAAGAGGTCGGCGAGGAAGGGCAGATCAAGCTGCTGCAATCGCGTGTGCTGGTGATCGGGGCGGGTGGATTAGGCTCGCCAGTGCTGATGTATCTGGCGGCCGCCGGCGTCGGTACGCTGGGGGTGATAGACGACGACGATGTCGACATCACCAACCTGCAGCGCCAGATCGCCCATACCACCGCGCGCGTGGGCACATCGAAGGTCGACAGCGCCACCGAAACCATCGCCGCCCTCAACCCCGAAATCAAAGTCGAGGGTTACAAGGAGCGGCTGACGCCGACGAACGCCCGCGCCATCATCGCCGATTACGACCTGGTGGCCGACGGCAGCGATAATTTCACGACCCGCTATCTGGTCAACGATTCCTGTTACCTGGAGCGCAAGCCGCTGGTGACCGCCGCGATGCTGCGCTTCGAGGGCCAAGCCACCACCATCAAGGCCTATGAGGAGGGCATGCCCTGCTATCGCTGCATCTTCCCCAGCGCGCCGTCGGCGGAACTCGCGCCGCGCTGCGAGGAGGCCGGCATCTTCGGGGCGCTGGCCGGCGTGCTCGGCACCATGCAGGCAACCGAGGTCCTGAAGGAACTGCTGGGCCTGGGCACGGGCCTTGCCGGGCGACTGTTGCTGTATGACGCGATGGACGTGATGCTGCGCACCGTGAACATTCCCAAGAATCGGGAATGCCCGCTTTGCGGCGACAACCCGACGATCACGGACGTTTGATTTTTCCCGCTTGCGCGGGCGGCACCGGCCCGCTCCCCCACCCGGCCGCCCATCGACATTGTACGCTGTGGGTGGCCGGGTGGGGGAGAGGGCCAGTGCCGGCTAGTGGTCTGTAACTCTTGTAACCAGCCAGAATCTTAGACTCAGGGCGACCAGCGCGGCGCCGGCGCCCAGCGCGATCGAATACACCAGTCCCCTGACGCCCAGCCCCATCGGGAAGGCGAGGTACCAAGCGGCGGGAATCATCACGACGAAAAAGGACATCAGGTGGATCGCCGTCGGCACCCAGGCATCGCCCGCGCCGCGCAACGCGAATGTCATCACCACCTGGGCGCCGTCCGGGATCAGATACAGCGCTACGATGGCGAATAATATGGGCAGGGCAATGCGCAAATCGGCCTGGCTGGTGTAGAGCGCCGCAGCCTCGCCACGCAGCAGCCACAACAGAATGCCGAGCACCATCATGATCACCGCCGTCGCCCCCAGCCCGACCCAGCCGGCCGTCACCATGCCCTGGTGGTCGCCGGCGCCGCGCGCCGCGCCGACCCGCACCGCGGTGGCCGAGCCGAAACCCAGCGCCAGCATGAAAATCAATGCCGTAACGTTGAGCGTAATCGAATAGCTGGCCAGCGCCACGGGCCCCAGCAGCCCGGCCATCATGGTCAGGCTGTTGAAGGCGGCCGATTCAACGCCCTGGCTGATGCCCGCCGCATAGCCCAGCCGCCACTGCTCGCCCCCGCCGCGCCACCAGCCACCCTCCAACGGTTTGCGGATGCCGAACGCCTCGCGGCCCGGCAGCCACCAGATATAGCCGGACAGGGCGATGGCCATGAAACAGCGGACGATCGAGGTTGCCGCGATCGCGCCCTCCGCCCCCATCTCGGGAACCCCCCAATGGCCGAAAATCAATAGCCAGTTGAGCAGGATGTTCAGGATATTGCCAACCAGGATGACCGTCATGCCCGGCAAGGGCCGGGCCAGCCCCTCCATGAAATAGGTGGAATTGGAATGAATCAGGGTCGGGATCAGCGCCAGGCCGGCGATCGCCGTAACCGCACCGCCGCCCACGGCAATGGTGGGCGATATCCCGACCGCCAGGAAGAAAGGCTCGGCGAACTGGCTGACGACCGTGCCGGCAAGGCCGATCAGCAACGCATAGGGCAAAGACCGCCGCCATACCGGGCCGCAATCGGCCAGGCGCCCGGCGCCGCGGGCATGGCTGGTCATCACCAGCGTGCCGGTCAACAGCCCGATCCCGATCAACAGCAGCACGATGAAGGGTGTCACGCCGATGCCGTACCAAGCCACGTCCTCGGCCCCGTAATGGCCCAGCATGACGATGTCGGCCGTCGCCATGGTCAGAATGCCGGTACGCGCAACGACCACCGGCGCCGCCAGGCGCAGCAATTCCACCAGATGACCGCGGAGCGTCAATCGCATGGCTCCGCTCCAATCAAC
Organism: Pseudomonadota bacterium; assembly: GCA_015222795.1. Lineage (GTDB taxonomy): Bacteria > Pseudomonadota > Alphaproteobacteria > UBA8366 > JADFVY01 > JADFVY01. Next base: position 3,774 of record JADFVY010000451.1, read on the forward strand.
TCAGAACATTGTTTCTATAACGCGGTCGGGCGGGTTGTGGCCGTCGGCGAAGGTCTTGATGTTGATGATGACTTTCTCGCCCATATCGACGCGGCCCTCGACCGTCGCCGAGCCCATATGCGGCATCAGCACCACATTATCGAGCTTCATCAGCTTGGGGTTCACCGCGGGCTCGTGCTCGAATACATCCAGTCCGGCGCCGGCGATATCGCCGCCTTCAAGCGCCCGGGCCAGCGCGTTCTCGTCGATCACCTCGCCACGGCTGGTATTGACGATATAGGCATGCGGGCGCAGCAGTGTCAGGCGGCGCGCCGACAGCAGATGAAATGTCGCCGGTGTATGCGGGCAGTTGACCGAGACGATATCCATATGGGCCAGCATCTGATCGAGGCTGTCCCAATAGGTTGCCTCAAGCTCCTGCTCCAACTCTTCCCGGACGCGGCGGCGGTTGTGGTAATGCACCGACAGACCAAAGCCCCGGGCGCGCCGCGCCAGCGCCGAACCGATCCGGCCCATGCCGACTATACCCATCCGCTTGCCCCAGATGCGGTGGCCCAGCATCGTGGTCGGGCTCCAGCCGGTCCAGTTTCCCGAGCGCAGCAGCCGCTCGCCCTCGGTCAACCGGCGCGGCACCGCCAGGATCAGCGCCATGGTCATGTCGGCGGTGTCCTCGGTCAGGACGCCGGGGGTATTGGTGATGGTGATGCCGCGGGTGCGCGCGGTGGCCAGGTCGATATGGTCGACGCCGGTGCCGAAGGATGCAATCAGCCGCAACTTCTCGCCGGCCTGCGACAGCACGCCGGCGTCGATGCTGTCGGTCACCGTCGGCACCAGGACATCCGCCTCCTGCGCCGCCTTGACCAGTTCTGCCTGGCTCATCGGCTTGTCGTCGAGGTTCAGCTGCGTATCGAACAGCTCCATGAGACGTGTTTCGATGACGTCCGGCAGTTTGCGGGTCACGATGACCAGCGGCTTGCGATCCATTTTATCTTTTGCCATGAAACGACTTTCTAACTTGCGCCCAGAGCCCGGTTATACAACACCGCCCACGTCTGTCTAGGGCAATATCCGATCAGACTGAACCAAAGCGGTTCAGTCTGATCGGATGAAATTGCCCGCTATTTTAAAGGGCGAGCAGCTTTACCCTTTGTCCGGATGCTGCTCTGGCTTTTCGGGCGGCGGAAATCGTCGGTTCCACGTCATCTTCCTTGACCGCGGCGCCGCAGAATCCATTATAGGGACATATGATTCGCAAGGTCGGGCCATACATGAACCGCAGAACACACATAATTATCGCGATCGCGGCCGCCGTTCTGGCCGCTGGCGCCCTGCTGTTCTACGCCGTCCACACCCGCCAGGCCGACAACGACAGGCCCCCATCGCATTTCGTTACGATCAAGCCCGACAAGGCCAATGTGCGCAGCGGGCCGGGCAAGCGTTACCCGGTACGCTGGGTATTTGTGCAATCCGGCATTCCGGTTGAAATTCTGGCTGAATATGAAAACTGGCGGCAGATCAGGGACTGGGAAGGACAGGAAGGCTGGATCCATGCCGCCATGCTGTCGCGAAAACGCAGCATCGTCGTGACCGGCGAGAAACGCACGCTGTACCGGCGCGCCGACGCGGCCTCGCCACCGGTGGTGACGCTGGAGCCGGGCATCGTCGCGAATATTGAGACCTGTGACGGGGAATGGTGCCGCGTCGAAGTGCGAAACAACATCGGCTGGCTGCGCGGCGGCGAGTTCTGGGGTATCGAGCCGGGCGAGATTATCGAGTAGCGGCTGTTAGAGCAGCTTTATCCGATCAAACCGAACCGGACCGGTTCTGTTCGATCGGATATTGCCCCAGTGGTCTGTATCAGCCAAAATCCTTCGCCAGCATCTGCCGGGTTTCCTCGGCGATGCGGACCATGTGGCCGTAGCCGGGATGCTTGAAGCCGACGATCACCTCGGCGCCCGGCTGGCGAAATTTTTCCACCTGCGCATCGGTGATAGGGAAATGGAGAAACTGCACCGCCGACGCCTTGCCGGCGGCGTTGGTGCGGTCCACGTCTTCCTCTGACTGACCCATGATTTCCTCATCCCCGATGCGCAAAAACATCGTCTCCTCGATGCCGCCCAGACCGCCCAGCACGGTCGCGCGGCGCGCCGGGTCGTCGATCTCGAACAGGACCGTGCAAACCAGCTCGCGCCCGTTGGGAATCAGCGGATTATAGGCCGCCAGCTCTTCGGTGAGCTGTTCTTCGCCGCCCTTTTCGATATGGAGCATCTCGTGGACCTGCAGCCACATGCTGTCGTAATCCTCGAAATGCGCGGTTGCGTCGGGGCCGATGGCGACGCGGCGCTGTTTCTTCCTGGCGATCATCTCGCGGCGGCGCTCCTTGCGGGTCGCGCCATACTCGGCCATGTCCATGATGTCGTCGCGGGTGATTTCGGTCTTCACTGTCATCGTATCCATTTCTGGTTCCAAACTTTCTTTTCAGCCCGCCAGCCCGTAGGCCCGGGCAAACAGCATTACCGGGTGCGAGGCCAGCTCGATTTCCGGCTTGTCGCCATCCAGCCGGTCGATACCCTGCATTATGTGGGTCCCGGCGAGCGGGCATTCGGAGGCGATATATTTCTTTTCGCTCTTTGCCACGTTGCGCGCCGTGGTCTTGCCGATCTTCAGCGCCACCTCGAAATTATTTTTCATGATGCCCCAGGATCCGCCATGGCCCGAGCAACGCTCGATCACGGCGATGTCGGCCTCGGGCACCAGGCGCATCATTTCCACGGCCTTGGCGCCGACATTCTGTACCCGTGCATGACAGGCCAGATGCACCGCGACGCCGCCATCCAGCGGCTTCAGTCCGGCGGCCAGGCCCTCATTCTTCGCGATCCCGACGATATATTCGCTAATATCGAAGGTCTTTGCCGACAGCGCCGTCACGTTCTCGTCGCCGGTCGCGATCAGCGGCCATTCGAATTTCAGCATCAGGGCGCAGGACGGCACCAGGGCGATGACGTCGTATCCCTTGTCGATCCATGCCTTCAGCTCGGCCGCGACGGTCTTCGCGTTAGCGGCGACCCGGGCGAGATCGCCCTGTTCCAACTGCGGCATGCCGCAGCAACCGGGATAGACGACTTCGGTCTCGACGCCGTTATGGGCCAGCACGCGGCGCGCGGCCTCGCCGATTTCAGGATTGTTGTAATTGCCGTAACAGGTCGCATAGAGCACCGCCTTGCGGCCATGGGCCGGGGCGTCGGCATTCACTTGGGGTCTGTCGGTTTTGGCGCGTGCCGTCAGCGTCTTGCCGTGGAATTTCGGCAGTTCGGCCTCGCGATGCACCCCGGCCACCGCCTCCATGACCGGGCGGGCAAGCTTGTTCGAGGTGCTGGTGGTCCAGTTGGCGAGTCCCGCCATGTTGCTGGCCAGCTTGCCGTTACGATCGGTCTCGGAAATCTGCTTTTCGATGAAGCCGGTCTTGCCCTTGGCGTGCTCGACGGCGCGGTAGCGCAGCATCAGATGCGGGAAATCCAGATCCCAATCATGGGGCGGCACATAGGGGCATTTGGTCATGAAACAGAGGTCGCAGAGCGTACAGGCATCGACCACCGGCTTGAAACCGGCGCTGGACACGCTGTCCATCTCGCCGCTTTCCGACTCATCGATCAGATCGAACAGACGGGGAAAGGAGTCGCACAGGCTGAAGCAACGGCGGCAGCCATGGCACAGGTCGAAGACCCGCCGCATTTCCGCGTCGAGCTTTTTCTCGTCATAAAAATCGGGATCCTGCCAGGCAATAGGGTGGCGGATCGGCGCGCCGGAGCTGCCTTGTTCCATTAATCTTTATCCTGTCTTGTCGGTCTTTATTGGAAGAGCCTCATTAATCGAAGCGAGCTCTTTCCCTCTCCGCCCCGCCGGGCGGTAACGGCGGGAGCCATGCCAATGCCCCCCGCCGGTCACGCTAACCTCTGGAATCAGCCAAGGCTGTCCAGCGCCTTCTGGAAACGGCCGGCGTGGCTTTTTTCGGCCTTCGCCAGGGTTTCGAACCAGTCGGCGATTTCGTCGAAGCCCTCTTCGCGGGCGGCCTTCGCCATGCCCGGATACATGTCGGTATATTCGTGGGTTTCGCCCGCGATCGACGCCTTCAGATTGGCGTCGGTGGGGCCGATCGGCTCGCCGGTCGCCGGATCGCCGGTTTCTTCGAGATATTCGAGATGGCCGTGCGCATGCCCGGTCTCGCCGTCGGCGGTGGAGCGGAACACCGCCGCGACATCGTTGTAGCCTTCAATGTCGGCCTTGCCCGCGAAATAGAGATAACGACGGTTAGCCTGGCTTTCGCCCGCGAAGGCGTCTTTTAAATTCTGTTCGGTTTTGCTGCCTTTAAGAGACATCAAGTCCTCCTGTCATATGGCTTGAGCGGCCGGCCGTGGCCGCCCGCAAGGTGGAGGGGGGTAGCGCCTCATGGCCGCAACCCCCGATGAACCTTATAAAGCAGAAGACGGAAGGGCTGTCAATAGATTAGAATGATTTTAAAGAGATAAAAATTATCGTCCGCCGAAAGACAGCTTTCAGCCCGTGGCGCCCCGGACGCGAACGATGATATCGACCCTCTCCACACGCGTGCCCGCCGGCGGTTCCGGCACCTTGCCGACCGAAATCGCATCGCCCGGAATGTCCTGCAGCCGGGCGGTATCCTCGTGGAAAAAATGATGGTGGTCGGTGATGTTGGTGTCGAAATAAGAACGCCCCGGATCGACCACGACCTCGCGCATCAGACCGGCGCCGGTGAACTGGTTCAACGTGTTGTAAATGGTCGCCAGCGAGACGCGCAGATTGGCGCCGGCGGCCTCGGCATGAAGCTGCTCGGCGGTCACATGCCGGTCGCCGTTCTCAAACAACAGGCGCGCAAGGCCAAGACGCTGCCGCGTCGGTCTCAGACCCACCTTGCGCAGGGTGTCGTGCGCAGGGCCATAAGGGCGAACTGAACTGTTCATGTACTCTCCAACCCGTGAATTACCGGGCATTCTATTTGTTTTAACGCCCACGTCGCAGCCATGATATAAACCAAAACCCATCAATAAACAATAGCATGGCCGGTTCTTTGGAACAAAAACAAGTTGCGGCAATTATATCTGCATGACCGATAAAACCACATAATATAGTGATTTCATGGTCCCAATCCCGCTCGGAACCGCTATATATTGCAGCATGGCCAGCCGAAAACGCACAAATGACAAAAACACGGGTTCACCGGACCGGCCCAGGCGTTCATGGCTGGGCCGTATAATCGGCTATGGCCTGGCGCTGATGGTATGGGGCGCGGTGGGGGTGGCGGGAGTTGCGGCCTGGTATGCCTACGACCTGCCGGACATCGAGCGCCTGGAGGAAGCGGCCGGCAAACGGGCGCCGACGGTAACCGTTCAGGCGGCCGACGGCACGGTGCTGGCCCATTACGGCGAACTCTACGGCGTCGCGGTGCAGCTGTACGAATTGCCGCCGCATTTGCCGCACGCGGTGCTGGCGATCGAGGACCGGCGCTTCTACGAACATGCCGGCGTCGACCCGATCGGCATCGCTCGCGCGATCTGGACCAATCTGTGGGCCGGCACGATACGCAGCGGCGGCAGCACAATCAGCCAGCAACTGGCCAAGAATCTGTTCCTGTCGTCCGACCGCACGGTTCGCCGCAAAATTCAGGAACTGCTATTGGCTTTCTGGCTGGAGCAACGCTTCGGCAAGGACCAGATCCTGACAATCTATCTGAACCGGGTTTATTTCGGCCAGGGCGCCTATGGGGTGGATGCGGCGGCACGGCGCTATTTCAACAAGCCGGCGACACAGGTAACCGCCTACGAGGCGGCAATGCTGGCCGGCCTGCTGAAGGCGCCATCGCGCTATAACCCGATGTCCAACCCGGACCTGGCGGCGGGCCGCGCGGCCCAGGTGCTGCAGAGCATGGTCGAGGCCGGCTGGCTGAGCGAGGCGCAGGCGGCGGCGGCAAAATCGGGCCGGGCGGTACTGCACAGCGATAGAATGGGCGGCCAGTCGCGCCATTTCGCGGACTGGATTCTGGAACGCGCACGGGATTTTATCAGCCATGACGGTGGCGATCTGGTCATCCATACGACGATCGACCCACGCATGCAGCGCTTGTCGGAAAAGGCGATAGGCAACAATCTTGACTTGGCCGCGAAACGCAACGCCAGCCAGGCCGCGATAATCGCCATGCGGCCCGACGGTGCGATCACTGCAATGGTCGGCGGCGCCAGCTATGGCAAGAGCCAATTCAACCGGGCCACCCAGGCCCTGCGCCAGCCAGGTTCGGCCTTCAAACTATTCGTCTATCTGACCGCCTTCGAGGCCGGCATGCGCCCGGGCGACATCGTCGAGGACGCGCCGATCACCATCGACGGCTGGACCCCGCGCAACGCGGGCGATAAATACCGCGGGCCGGTCTCGATCCGCGAGGCGGTGGCGCGCTCGCTCAATTCCGTGGCGGCATCCCTGGCCGAACAGGTGGGCCGCGACAAGGTGGCCGCCGCGGCGCGCCGCCTGGGCATCACCTCGAGAATCGGCACGGATCCGGCGCTGGCGCTGGGGACCTATGAGGTGACGCTGCTGGAGCTGACCGCGGCCTATGCGGTGATGGCGAATGGCGGCATCGGTGTCTGGCCGTATGGCATTACGGAAATCGTGGATGGCGAGGGCCGAGTCCTGTTTCAGCGCAGCGGCGGCGGACCGGGGCGGGTGGTTGAGCCCGAACATGTCGCCGCCATCAATGACGTGCTGACCGCCGCCATCGCCTGGGGCACCGGCAAGGGCGCAAACCCGGGCCGCCCCGCCGCCGGCAAGACCGGCACCAGCCAGAGCAACCGGGACGCCTGGTTCATCGGCTATACGCCCGACCTGGTGGCCGGCGTCTGGTTCGGCAATGACGACGACAGCCCGATGGACAAGGTCGGCGGCGGTTCATTCCCGGCCCGGACCTGGCGCGATTTCATGAAACCCGCCCTGGACGGCGTGGAGCCGAAACCGCTGCTGGGGGTGGCGGCCCGGCTATCCCAATAGATTCCGCTAATAAATTTGTTATTGATACCGGATCAAAACAATTCTTAACCGGAGATTCAGGGTTTATGCGGCATAAAGCGGCATACCCGGCGGCTATCAGAGAGAGATTAGAGATGACCAACGAAAATGAACTTTCGTTCCAGCAGAAGAGTCTGTTCCAGCAGGGCTACCAGACTTACTCCCCCAAGGAACTCAAACAACTCGAATGGGGTCTGCGTTTCACGCCGGCTGTCTGTTCGTCGATCACGGCGGCGGCGCTTTATTTCCAGCAGCCCTATGTGCTGTTCGTCGTGGCGTTCCTCGGGATGTATGCCTTCTTTTTCCCGGCGGGCCATCCGATGGACCTGATTTACAATCATATCGTCCGCCCGATGTTCGGCGCGGTCAGGCTGCCCGAGAATCCTTTTCAGCGCCGCGTCGCCTGTTTCGCCGCGGGCATCATGAACACGGCGGCGGCGGTGCTGTTTCTGATGGAGAAGCCGACGGCGGCGATCGCCGTGGGC
>JADFVY010000452.1 GCA_015222795.1 Pseudomonadota bacterium
CCGATGCGCAAGAGCCGCGGGTCTTTGGTCTCCAGCGCTTCCAACAATCTCCCCATGCTCTCGGCCGCGCCGTCGATAAGCCGTATGAATTCGGGGTCGGCGGCGATGTCGGGCGCGGCATCGGCCTGGCATTTTTCGAAAAGCGCCTGTACCAGGGCCGCCTGCTCGCGCACCATGGCGACGGCCGCGTCGTCTTCCAGACTCCTGACCTCCTTGCGATAACGCGCCAGCAAGTCCATCGCTGTACTCAGCGCATCCACCCGGTCGGACCAGGTGGCCACATTGTTGCGCCGGCGCAGGTCGCCCAGAATGGCGCGGATCGGACCAATCGCTTCCCGCGCGGCTTCCGGGTCATCCATGTCCAGCGCCTCCAGCCCCTCTTCGGCGCGCGTGAGGATGTCGCCAAGCGTGCTCTCCCAGGCCGCGCCCCCGGCATATTCACCCGGTGGATTGTCGCCATGCGCCTCTACCAGGGCCGACCATTTGACGACAAATTCGTCCAGCGCCAGCGCCGCGACGGGCGTGTTGCCGGTCCGCGTATAAAATACGGCTTCGCGGTAATGGGGGTAGGCGTTGTCATGCGCTGTCTGAAAATCCGTCTCGCCCGCAAACAAGGTGGCCGGACCCAGCAGGATCACCAGCGCAAAGCCGGGAACGGCGATTTTCGCCGTGCGCCAAATGCGGAAAAGTATCCTCACCAGCGTTCCTCCAGAAACTCGTCGATCGCATCGGCCACGTCTTCCATATAGAGGTCCAGGAAGAAATGATCGGCGCCCTCGATCAGCACGAATTTCAGGTTTTCGCCGGCCTGGGGAGCAATACTGCCCCGCAGATCACCGACGACCTTATCCTCGCTGCCCGCGATTACCAGCACCGGTACCGGGGACTTCTTCAGCACCGACGGCGTATCGCCCCGTAAATCCGGCTCGTAATAGCTGAGGAAACTTGCGGCGGAAACGGTCGCGCTCTCGCAGCGAATAAAGGGGACACCCTCCAGCAGTTCGCCGGGCGCCATGCCACGAGCCTGTTCCAGCACCGATGACAAGTCCCTGCCAAACCGCGTTTTATAGCTGGCCTCCTGCCCCGGAGTATCATACGAGCCCGGCGCCAGTAGCAGCATCGCGCGCACCGCCGGATCAGCATGTTCGGCCCCGTATATGGCGGTCTGGTTGCCACCGGCGGAATGGCCCATCACCGCAATTCTATCCGTCCCCCTACCCTTGAGCCAATCGACCCAGGCGCCTATTTCACCAACCGCATCATAACGCTTGTGCGTATTCGGCCCGACCGCGCAGTCATAAAAGCCTTTCCGGTCATCGACATTGAATCCCAGGCTGATCGCCAACGAGGCGATACCACGTTCCAACAGCGCCTCACGGGTCGCGACAACAATTTCCATCTCGTGATGCGCCAGAGACCCATGAGTGATCAACACCACGCCGTCACCCAGCGAGCCACCCTTGGGCACGGTCAGTTCCCCATTCAACCCGATACCCTTGTATGATAGCTGAACCGGTTCCGCATTCGCCGGCAAGGCGGCCAGCAATAATGCCGTCGCCACCGCGGTTGTTAACTTTTTCATCATGCCTTCATTCACTTTTTCGCCAGTTATTACGGTAAAATTCTGCTGCGTACGTTATGCTAACATAGTAGAAATTGAATATGAACGAAATCGCGCGGAGCCGTTGAAAATGCCGTATTGGCGCCTGATACCCCTGATACTGGTAACGCTGTTCACGACGGCAGCATTTGCCGACGACGACTATAAGGGACCGGTTGAGACCGAGGACGGCATGCTCACCGAATCCTGGTTTCTGCAGAGCTTCCTGGATCTCGCCGACGATCTGGATGAGGCCAAGGCCGAGGGCAAGCGTTTCGTCATCATGTGGGAACTAAAAGGCTGCCCCTACTGCCGTGAAACCCATATGGTGAATTTCGCCGACGAGGAAACGCGCCATTTCGTCCGCGCCAATTTCGTCGTTTTGCAGTTGAACATCCAGGGTTCGCGCGCGGTCACCGATTTCGACGGCGAGGAAATGGAAGAGCGCGATCTCGCCCGTAAATACGGCGTGCGCTACACACCCACATTCCAGTTTTTCGACGAGGACCCGGCGGCGATGGCCGGCCTGGCGCCACGCGACCGCGAGGTCAGCCGCATGTTCAGTCTGTTCAAACCGGCCCTGTTTCTGGCGTCATTCCGTTATGTCCAGGAGCGTGCCTATAAAACGGAAAAACTGCGCGGGTACCTGAAACGCCAGCTCAAAGGAAGTTGACGTCATAAAAAAGCGAATTCAATGGAGAGGTGTGAGATGTCTATGAACAAGCCAATCGCGCGTGCATTCATTGTTCTGATTGTGGGGGTTGCGGCAATTATCCTGTACCAAATGTCAGGACAGGATGATGTGCGAATCAAGCTTCCCGAAGACGCCACCGTCAGCCTTCCAATGCCGGAAACTGGCGATGACGGGCTGCACAAACAAACCTGGTTTCAGGACACCTTCTTCGATCTGAACGAGGATCTGGCGGAAGCCAAATCCCAGGGCAAGCGCCTGGTCATTATCTGGGAGCAACTCGGTTGCCCCTACTGCAAAAAAACCCACGAACTCAACTTGCGGATTCCCCGAATCGCGAATTACGTAGAGGATAATTTTTTCGTCCTGCAGCTCAACATGTGGGGCGACCGGGAGGTGACGGATTTCGACGGCGAGGTTCTGTCAGAAAAGGATATGGCCCGCAAATACCGGGTGCTATTCACCCCGACCATGCAGTTCTTCCCCGAAAGCCCGGAAGAAGTCGCCGGCAGGCCAGGTGGCGATGCCGAAATACATCGCATGCCCGGCTATTTCTGGCCGTTCCATTTCTACTTTCAGTTCCGCTATGTGAAGGAAAACGCCTACGTCGATCAACCCAGCTTCCAGCGCTGGTTGGGCGGCCAGGGTGACATACTGCAAGAGGCCGGCATTAATGTGGAAGAGGCGCTGCACGCGGAATCGCTGAATTTGCCCGCGGGATTCTGACGCTACTACAGTAGCGGCCCCGCGCCGGCCGCCTGGGCCTGTGCCAAGGCCACGGCGATACGCTCATATTCGCTTTCTTGCGGGAAATGCATGCCGGTTATGCCCAGCGCATCACGCGCGTCGGCCAGGTTCGGGTCCACGGCGGCCGCCGCCAGTGCATCCCGCATCGCCTCGATTTCTTCCGCCGACGCCGCCTGCCCGGCGATTAGCGGCAGGCCGGGCATCGCCGGCGTGCGGCATATAACCCGCGTACCGGCCACCGCCGCCGGTTGATAGCGCGATAGAGTCGCATGGGTGACGCAGTCGGCCGCCGCAAAATCGGCCTGGCCCCGCGCGACCATGGCGATGCTGGCCGCATGCCCCCCCGACACAATAGCCTTGCAAAAGAGACCGCCCTGCCCGCCTTCCCGCCCGATCAGCACGCGGAGCGCATGATGGCCAGACAAGGAATCCACGCCGTTAACGGCACAGACCTTACCGCGCAGTTCCCGGAACGCCTGCCAGGGCGCATCCTCGCGGACGATTACAAGACTGCTGTAATCGGCACCGTCACAGCCCGGCGCGTCGTAGCCGGGCGTCGCCAGTAGTGAAACCTGGCCGGCAAGGCTGGTGATGAAGGGATAGCCGCAGGTCTGACTGAACAGCATATCCGGTCGCAGCCAGAAATCAGGTCCCAGGCCCGGCCGGGTCAGCGCGGTGGGCGCGTCCGTGACTCCGGCGGCCGCAAAATGCCGGGCGAGCCCTTCCCACCAGGCATCTGTCGCCGACGCTGTCTCGGGA
>JADFVY010000453.1 GCA_015222795.1 Pseudomonadota bacterium
CCCCTTGAAGGCGTATGCTTGCCGGTCCCGCGGGGGATCAGAAGCTGATATTCATGCCCACCACAAGCGAGGTGGTGTCGTTGCTCGAACTCAAATTATAGTAGGACTCGGCGAGTGATGCCGGATAGCCACCGACCCAAACATCGGAAATTCCGCCGCCGAGCAGCTCGTCCGAAATCATGTTGATCTCGGCATAGGCCGACAGGCCCGGCGCGACGGTGTAATCGGCCGTCAGGGCCAGATGCTCGTAGGTGCTGTCGTCGAACGGGCCGAACTCCAGCGTACTGGCGAAGTATCCGACCGAGAAATACATCGGCCCGGTCTCGAACGATGCCGCGACGTTCCAGTAGGAGGTCTCGATCGGCGCCGTCGCATAGCCCTCGGCGACGGAGTCCCAGACCAGCGGCTGAGCCGAATCGCCATTGTCGGTGTAGTTGGCGCCCAGGCTGAACGGGCCCCAACCGACGATACCGCCGACCGAGAAGGCGCCAACGTCGGCGTACAGGTCGTACGACGTTCCGTCGTCAAAATATTTGGCCGTGTTCGTGCGCATCGAATAGACCGCGCTGGCCCGGATGCGAAGGTCGCCGAACGAGTTGTCGTAGTTCGCGCCGAGGCCGATGTGGTTCTCCCAATCGCCGTCCGCCTTGAAATCGTCGCCATTGTTGGGCGTCGGCGTGATGCTGGCGCCGACCTGGAAGCCCGAAAAACGCGGCGAAAAGTAGGAGATTTTCGTCCGGTCACTGGTATCGCCCGCAATCGACGCGTAGGACGGCGCGGCGAGCTTCATCGGGGCATCGTCGTCAGCCGAGTCGACATGGAAAAATTCCGTGCCGTCGTCAGTCGTCCATGATTCTTGCGATACATGGCCGACCCCGCCGCCGGCGCGGAACAGGTAATCGTCCTGGTCGCCGTCGAACCCGCCGGTCGCGCCCATCAGATTTTCGCCGCCATAGTTCATGATGTCCTCGGCGCCGTCCTCGTCGCCAAGCTGCAGGGTGCCCCAGCCGCCGGAAAGCTGCAGCCGGACCTCGTCGGCTACCTTGCTGTCGGTGGTGAGGGCGTTGATTTCGATCTTGAAACCGTAGTTCAGGCCGTTATCCGCCGTGCCCGAAACGTTGAGTTGAAGCTCCGCCTCGTCCACGCCGAAATACCAGTCATGTTCCTGCACGCCGGCCGCGCCGGTCTCGTACATTCCCAGGCCCCACAACCTTTTATGCGACCCGGTATCGCTGGTTCCCATCTTGGTGCCGACGCTCCAGGTACCGTCTACCCAAGTCGCCGCGCCCGTTCCGCTGGCGTCCTGGTCGACCCAGTAGAACTGGAAGTTGGCGTTACCGGTCAGCTTCCAGGTCGGCGCTTCCGCCGCACCCGCAACGCCGGCAATAAGGGCAGCCGCGCCAATCAGGGCGGTGCTGCCAAGAAGTCCCTTTTTCATGTTTTCTCTACCCTTCAAGAAGTTTTATAAAATTTCATGCAGCCACCGAAACCGGCAGCGACTATTGATAAAGCCTCCATCGGTTGGGATTTGCAAGAGAAAATAGCTTGCAAAGACATCAGATAGTTACCGATTGTTGCTAATATGCAACACAAATCATACCCTTGGAGAGATCGTCATGTTTTTGTTGCCCGTGTTACGATAGGCGTCGCATGGCTTGGCAACTTCCCCACAGGCCCAACTACAACAGCATGAAGCGGTCAATTGATATGTTACATAAAGCGGTCAATTCAGTTTGTTATCGACAGGGGGTAAAAAATGGCTTTCAAATTGCCGGAATTGTAATAGTCTCTGTCGCGGAGATGCAGATTTGCATTGCTACCCGAAGGCCAAAATAAAGAATATCCGGGCCAGGCCATGGCTTAGAGACCCGGAGAAAACGAAACAGGGAACAACATTGCAGACAGACTATTCCATTAAATCGGCGCCAGGAGTCCCGGCTGTTATTCCCGGTGAAGACCGGGCGTGCTTACGCGTCAGTTGGCTTCGTGCGACGACTTGAATGCAGGAACTTAATCAAAACCCCAGGAGGCAAGAAATGTCCGAGGAAACAAGAAAAATGACAGGTTTAACCCGCCGCGAGGTTCTGGCCACCGGTGCAGCCGCCGGCGCTATGGCCGCCGGCCTTTCCATTGCACCGGGCATGGCCCGGGCGGCGCCGAAGAAGGGCGGTCGCCTGCGGCTGGCCATCGGGCAGGGCGCGACGACGGACTCGCTGGACCCCGCAACCATTACCGACACCTATATGCAGGTGGTCAATTACGGCCTGCGCAATTGCCTGACGGAGATCAGTGGCGAGGGCAAGCTGGTTCCCGAACTTGCCGAAAGCTGGGAGGCCAGCAGCGACGCCGCTATATGGCGATTCAAGCTGCGCAAGGGCGTCGAGTTCCATAACGGCAAGTCGCTGGACGCCAATGACGTCATCGCATCGATGAACCATCATCGCGCCGACGATTCAAAGTCGGCTGCGAAGGAATTGCTGAAAGCGGTCAAGGAGATCAAGGCCGACGGCAATGACACGGTCGTGTTTGTGCTTGAGGGCGGCAGCGCCGACTGGCCCTATATCCTTAGCGACTATCACATGCCTATCCTGCCGGCCAAGGACGGCAAGGCCGATGCCAACTCGGGCATTGGTACGGGCGGTTATACGCTGGACAGCTTCGAGCCCGGCGTCCGCGCGTTGATGAAGCGCAATCCGAATTACTGGAAGGACGGGATGGCGCATTTCGACGAAGCCGAATGCCTGGCCATCATCGACCCGACGGCGCGGACCAACGCGCTGAGCACGGGCGAGGTCGATGTCATGGATCGCGTTGACGCCAAGACCTTCAGCCTCTTGGCCCGTAACAAGAAGCTGCGGGTCGAAGAAGTTACCGGCACGCAGCACTACACCTTCCCGATGCGCGCCGATACCGCGCCCTTCGATAATAATGATGTTCGCATGGCCCTGAAATTCGCCATCGACCGCGAGGCGATGGTGAAGACTGTCCTGTCCGGCCATGGTTCGGTCGGCAACGACCACCCCATAGGTTCAGGCCAGCCGTTCTTCGACAAAAATCAGCCGCAGCGGATGTACGATCCGGACAAGGCTAAATTCCATCTGAAGAAGGCTGGCCTGTCCAGCCTCAAGATCGATATCAGCGTCGCCGACGCGGCCTATGCCGGCGCCGTGGACGCCGGGGTCCTGTACAGGGAGCACGCGGCCAAGTGCGGCATCGACATTAATGTGATCCGTGAGCCGAACGACGGTTACTGGTCGAATGTCTGGCTGAAAAAGCCCTGGTGCGCGTCCTACTGGGGTGGCCGACCAACCCCCGACTGGATGTACACGACGGCCTATGCCGCCGGCGCCCCGTGGAACGAGAGCTTCTGGAGCCACGAAAAATTCAACAAGCTCCTGCTGGCCGGCCGTGCCGAGCTCGACAATGCCAAGCGCGCCGAGATTTATGGCGAGATGCAAACGATCTGCAGCGACGAGGGCTCCTCGGTTATCCCGATGTTCGCCAATTACATGACAGCCATGAGCGACAAGGTGCAGCATGGGGACGTGGCCTCGAACTTTGGCCTTGACGGCCTCAAAGTCGTGGAGCGCTGGTGGTTCGGTTGATCGGTAACGGCGGATAAAGGGCCGATGGCCAAAATCGTGAAAATGGTGGCCCAGCGGTTTGCGCTGGGCCTCCTCACGCTTCTTATCGTATCGATGATTATCTCTGCCGGGGTGGAATTGTTACCCGGCGATCTGGCCGAAGCGATACTCGGCCAGGGCGCGACGCCGGAAACCGTCGCCGCCTTCCGCAAGGAGGTCGGCCTCGATGTGTCGGCCCCCGTGCGGTACGTCAACTGGCTCGGCGGTATTTTACAGGGCGATTTCGGCACCTCGCTGGCGACCAAGCGCGAGATTTCGGAACTGATTGGCGTGCGGTTCAAGAACACGCTGTTCCTCGCCGCCCTGGCCGCCGTGATATCGGTGCCGCTGGCGGTGACGCTGGGCGTGCTGGCGGCGCTGTATCGCAACAGCCTCTATGACCGGCTGGTCAATATGGTGACATTGACCTCGATCTCCTTCCCGGAATTCTTCGTCGCCTACATCCTGATCCTGTTCCTGTCGGTCAATGCCAGCATCTTTCCGAGCATTGCGAATGTCAGTCCCGACCTGGGTTTCTGGGAGCATGTCTATCGGATCATCCTGCCGGCGCTGGTGCTGACGCTGGTGGTGGTCGCGCATATGATGCGCATGACCCGCGCGGCGATCATCAACCTGTTGGCCAGCCCCTATATCGAGATGGCCATGCTGAAGGGCATCAAGCGGGGCCGGATCATCACCCATCACGCCCTGCCCAACGCGCTGTCGCCGATCATCAACGTCATCGTCATCAACCTGGCCTATCTGGTCGTCGGCGTTGTCGTGGTCGAGGTGGTGTTCGTCTATCCGGGGCTGGGACAGCTTTTCGTGGATTCGGTGTCCAAGCGCGATATCCCGGTGGTGCAGGCCAGCTGCCTGATCTTCGCGGCGACCTATATCCTGTTGAACCTGACGGCCGATATTTTGGCGATCATCAGCAACCCGCGCCTGATGCATCCGAAATAGAACATGGCGGATATCTCAAACGAACGCGGTCGGAAATCGGCCAAACCGAACCGGCTCTGGCGGGAGCTTAAAAAGGCGCCGCCGACGGCTTGGTTCGGCATGACCGTTATCGTCTTTTATGTATTCATGGCTGTTTTGGGGCCGTTTCTGACGCCGTACGGGGAATCCGAAATCGTCGCCAGCCAGTTCGAACCCTGGGGTTGGAATTACTGGCTGGGCACCGACAATCTGGGCCGGGATATGCTGACCCGGCTGATATACGGCGCCCGGAATACCATCGGCATTGCCTTCCTGACCACCTGCCTGGCCTTCGTTATTGGCGTCGTGACCGGACTTATGGCCAGCACGCTGGGCGGATGGGTCGATCAGGCGCTGGCGCGCATGGTCGATATTTTGATGGCGATCCCGCAGCTCATTTTCGCGCTGATGATCCTGACCATCACGGGTACGTCGGTCCCTGTGCTGATCGTGGTCATCGCGGTGCTGGATTCGACCCGCGTCTTCCGCCTGGCGCGCGCCGTATCCATGAATATCGTGGTGCTGGATTATGTCGAGGCCGCGCGACTGCGCGGCGAGGGAACATGGTGGATCATTACCCGGGAAGTTCTGCCTAATTCCTTGCCGCCGCTGGTCGCCGAATTCGGCCTGCGCTTTTGTTTCGTGTTCCTGTTCATCAGCGCGCTGTCGTTCCTGGGGCTTGGTATCCAGCCGCCCACCGCCGACTGGGGCAGCATGGTGCGCGACAATGCGATCCTGATTTCCTTCGGCGACATCACGCCGCTGATCCCGGCCGCCGCGATCGCGTTGCTGACCGTGGGTGTGAATTTCGTGGTCGACTGGTTCCTGCACAAGACGAGCGGTATTCGCGATGACAAATGAAAATGGCGGAGGCCGGGGCGATGTGCTTCTGGAAATGCGCGGCCTGCGCATCGAGGGTCAGTCGGAAGACAAATGGAACGAGATCGTCCACGGCGTCGACCTGACGCTGCGGCGCGGCGAGGTGCTGGGGCTGATCGGCGAATCCGGCGCCGGAAAGTCGACCATCGGCATCGCCAGCATGGGCTTCGCGCGGCCCGGCTGCCGCATCACCAGTGGCAGCATTGTCTTCGATGGGATGGACTTGCGGACCATGTCGGACAACAAGCTGCGGCGGCTGCGCGGAGCGCGCATCGCCTATGTGGCGCAGAGTGCCGCGGCCTCGTTCAACCCGGCCCACAAGCTGATCGACCAGTATACCGAAATGCCGGTACAGCACCGCGTGAAGGGCAAAAGCGAGGCCGAGAAGGACGCGATCGAACTATACCGCCGCCTGCGCCTGCCGGACCCGGAACATATCGGTTTCCGCTATCCCCATCAGGTTTCTGGCGGCCAGCTGCAGCGCGCCATGACCGCCATGGCCATGTCATGCCGCCCCGACCTGATCGTCTTCGACGAGCCGACGACGGCGCTGGACGTGACCACCCAGATCGAGGTGCTGGCGGCGATCCGCGATGTCGTCGAGGAATTCCATACCGCCGCGATTTACATCTCCCACGACCTCGCCGTGGTGGCGCAGATGGCCGACCGCATCATGGTGCTGCAATATGGCGACCTGGTCGAGGAAGGCAACGCCCGCGAGATGCTGGCCAGCCCGAAAGAGGAATATACCCGCAGGCTGCTGGCCGTGCGATCCTTCCGCAAGGAAGAAGAGCCGCCGGCGATGGCCGATCCGCCGCTGCTGGAAATCCGCAATGTGACCGCCAGCTACGGCGGCAAGGTGACCGTGCTGGAGGATGTTTCCATCAAGGTCGGGCGCGGGCGTACTGTCGCGGTGGTCGGCGAATCCGGCAGCGGCAAGAGCACCGCCGCGCGGGTCATCACCGGGCTGCTGCTGCCGATGGAGGGCTCGGTGCTGTTCAAGGGCGAGGAATTGCCGGCGTCTTACAAGAAACGCACAACCGACCAGTTGCGTCATGTGCAGATGATCTACCAGATGCCCGACGTGGCCCTGAACCCAAGGCAGCGCATCCGCGATATCATCGGCCGGCCGCTGGAATTCTATTTAGGCATGAAAGGCCGCGAGAAGACCGAGCGTACCCGCGAGTTGTTGCGGCTGATCGAAATGGACCCCGACGAGTTCATCGACCGGCTGCCGGGCGAGCTTTCGGGTGGGCAGAAACAACGCATCTGCATCGCCCGCGCACTGGCCGCCGACCCGGAAATCATCATCTGCGACGAGGTCACTTCGGCGCTGGACCAGCTTGTGGCGGAGGAAATCCTGAAATTGCTGCAGCGTTTGCAGAACGAGCTCGGCGTGACCTATATCTTCATTACCCATGATCTGGCGACCGTGAAGGCGATTGCCGACGAGATCGTCGTCATGCTGCAGGGCCGCATCGTCGAGCAGGGCCCGAAACACGATATCCTCACCCCGCCGCACGACCCCTATACCGACCTGCTGTTGTCGTCCGTGCCGGAAATGGACCCCGACTGGATGAATAACCTGCTGGCCGCCCGCGCCGCCCGCAAGGCGCGCGGCGAGGCGGTCATGGAGACCTCGGACCAGTAGCACAGGGCAACGCGCAAAAGATAAAGGGCGGCAGGATTTCTCCCGCCGCCCCAAACAAGCGTTAGCTATTCGATCCCGTGGAGGATCAGAAGCTGATATTCATGCCCAGCACCAGCGAGGTGGTGTCGTTGCTCGAACTCAAACTATAGCCGGGCCCGGCGATCGGTTCCGGATCACCTTCGATCCAAACATCGGAAATTCCGCCGCCGAGCAGCTCATCCGAAATCATGTTGATCTCGGCATAGGCCGACAGGCCCGGCGCGACCGTATAATCAGCCGTCAGGGCCAAGTGCTCGTAAGTGCTGTCGTCGAACGGGCCGAACTCCAGCGTACTGGCGAAGTAACCGACCGAGAAATACATCGGTCCGGTCTCGAAACCGGCCGCGACATTCCAGTAGCTGGTCTCGATCGGCGCCGTCGCATATGCGCCGGCAACCCAATCCTGGACGATCGGCTGACCGGAATCGCCGTTGTCGGTATAGTTGGCGCCAAGGCTGAACGGGCCCCAGCCAACGATACCGCCGACCGAGAAGGCCGATACGCCCTCATAGAGGTCCGTTATGCCGTCTGGGCCATTGCCCTGCGCGACGTTGGAGCGCGTCGAATAGACCGCGCTGGCGCGGATGCGCAGGTCGCCGAAGCTGTTATCGTAATTGGCGCCGAGGCCGATATGGTTCTCCCAGTCGCCGTCTTCCTTGAAGTTATCGCCATTGTTGGGCGTCGGCGTGATGCTGGCGCCGACCTGGAAGCCCGAGAAGCGCGGGCTGAAGTAGGACACTTTTGTCTGGTCGCTGGTATCGCCCGCGATTGACGCGTAGGACGGCGCGGCGAGATTCATCGACGCATCGTCGCCAACCAGTTCGATCTGGAAAAATTTAGTCCCATCTGTTGAAGTCCATGATGCGTGCGATGCAGAGATGACCCCGCCGCCGGCGCGATACAGATAATCGTCCTGGTCGCCGTCGAAGCCGCCGGTCGCGCCCATCAGGTTCTCGCCACCGTAGTTCATGATGTCCTCGGCGCCGTCCTCGTCGCCCATCTGCAGCGTGCCCCAGCCGCCTGAAAGTTGCAGCCGCGCCTCGTCGACCACTGTGTTGTCGGTGGTGTTGGCGTTTATCTCGATCTTGAAGCCGTAGTTCAGGCCGTTGTCGGCAGTGCCGGAGACATTGAGTTGAAGCTCCGCTTCGTCAACGCCGAAATACCAGTCATGCTCCTGCACGCCGGCCGCCCCGGTTTCGTACATTCCCAGGGGCCACAGCAATTTCTGCGACCCGGTTGAGCTGGTTCCCACCTTGGTGCCGACAGCCCAGGTCTCGTCCCCATCATCCCAGGTCGCCGCGCCCGTGCCGCTGGCATCCTGGTCGACCCAGTAGAACTGGAAGTTGGCGTTGCCAGTAAGTTTCCATGTCGGCGCTTCGGCCGCGCTGGCCGTGCCGGAAATCATTGCGACCGCGCTGATCAGCGCGGTGCTGCCGAGAAGACCCTTTTTCATTTCCCTGTTACTCCGTATTAAGTAATGCCAGCTAGAAGTATCATTAATTTACACGAATATACCGTGTCGCGGGCAAAAATAGTAAGAAATTTTTCGCTTTCCCCCGCGAAACGGGAGGCCGTAACCCGGCGCCCGCGCCGCGCCCATGGCGAGAGCGCTGGGCGGCGAGGAGATCATGGAAACGGCGGACCAGTAAGGTACCGGACGTTATCGTTTATCGGGCTGCTATGCCGTAACCCGCGTTCCCGCTTCGCCGCGCAGGATGGCGGCGGCGTCCTGCAACCTGCCGATGCCGGCCATGTGTCCGGTGGCCTCGGCGAAATCGATGGCGGCTTCCACTTTCGGTCCCATCGATCCCGGCGCGAAGTCGTGTTCATGCAGATCGTCCGTGCTCACCGCCCCCAATGGGGAGGCCTTTGCGCCGTCCCAGTCGGCAAAGACCGCATCCACGTCGGTAAGCATGAGTAATGCGTCGGCGCCCAGTTCCCGGGCCAGAAGAGCGCTGGCGTGGTCCTTGTCGATGACGGCTTCCATGCCACGCCAGCCGGTTTCGCATTCGATCACCGGGATGCCGCCGCCACCGGCGCAGATTACCAGGATGCCGCTCTGCACCAGCAGCTTGATGGTTTCAATCTCGAGTATTCGCAACGGGCGAGGCGAGGGTACGACATGGCGGTAGCCGTCGCCGTCAGGGGCAATCGTCCAGCCATGCTCACTGGCCAACCGCCTGGCCTGCGCTTCGTCATAGATCGGCCCGATCGGCTTGCCGGGCGCGGCGAAGGCCGGATCGTCCGGATCAACCGCGATTTGCGTCAGCAGGCCGGCGATATCGCGGGCCGGAAGCTCATTCCTCAGCGCGGTTTCGATCATGTAGCCGATCATGCCCTCGGTCTCGGCGCTCAGCATGTATAGCGGATCGCCGGACCGCAGGGCCAACAGCCCGACTTGCGGGCCGTTGCCGTGGGTGACGACCAGCGCATGCTCTCGTGCTATTTCCGCCAGCGCCCGCGCGGCGGTGCGAATGTTAGCAACCTGCCGTGTGATCTCCGGCGGTTCGCCCCGCCGCAGCAATGCATTCCCGCCAAGTGCAGCTACCACTAGCATTGCAGCCCCCTCTCTTTCAGAAATGTGTAAAGAAAACTCTCGAGCGTCGGTTCGCCGGCATCCGCATAGGCATAGCGGGCGCGCACGATCGGCTTGGCGGTCTCGACGATGCGGGCCAGGTCGATGGGTGTTCCGGCGACCACGACATCGGCGTCGGCGGCCTCGATTGTCGCGCGCAGGGCTTCGCGCTGGGCCGGGCTATAGCCCATGGCCGGCAGCACTGGGCCGATATGGGGATAACGCTCGAAGACCTCGCGCAGTTCGGGCGCGGCGGCCGCGCGCGGATCGACGATGGTGACGCCCGGCCGTGCCCTCGCCGCCACGAAGCCGGCCCCGTGGGGCATGCCGCCATGGGTGACCGTCGGCCCGTCCTCGACGACCAGCACCCGCTTGCCGTCCAGGGCTTCCGGGTCATCGAGAATTACCGGCGAGGCGGCCTTCAGGATGGGCTTATCGGGAACGACCGCACGAACTTCCTCGATGACCCGGTCCACTTGGTCGGGCGGCGCCGCATCCACCTTGTTCACCACCACGATATCCGCCATGCGCAGCACAGCCTCGCCGGGATGGTGGCTCGCCGTCTGTCCCGGGCGGAGCGCGTCGGCCAGCACGATATGCAGGTCCGGCCGGACCATCGGGAAATCATTGTTGCCGCCGTCCCACAGGATGACATCGGCCTCCCGTTCCGCCGCCGCGACGATGTCGGCGTAATCGACGCCGGCGAAGACGATGTTTTCCTCGGCGATATGCGGCTCGTATTCCTCGCGCTCCTCGATGGTGCAGTTGGCTTCGTCGAGATCCTCCAGCCTGGCGAAACGCTGCACCCGCTGACGTTCCAGGTCGCCATAAGGCATCGGGTGACGCAAGATTGCCGCCTTCAGGCCACGCTCGCGCAGCAGGTGCGACAGATGCCGGGCGGTTTGCGACTTGCCGCAGCCGGTGCGCACCGCGCAGACGGCGACGACCGGCAGGTTGGCTTCCACCATCGTGGCATCCGGGCCCAACAGACGGAAATCGGCGCCTGCCGCCAGCGCACGCGACGCGGCATGCATAACCGCGTCATGCGAGATATCGCTGTAGGAAAAGACGACCTCGTCGACGCCCAGTTCCCGGCATTGCGCCATCAGGTCGGTTTCCTCGAGGATCGGAATGCCGTCCGGATAAAGCGGCCCAGCCAGCGACGGCGGATAGCGCCGCCCGGCGATGCCTGGAATCTGCGCTGCGGTGAAGGCGACAACTTCCGACGCCTCGTCTCCGCGGAAGGCGGTGTTGAAATTATGGAAGTCCCGCCCGGCCGCGCCCATGATGAGTGTGCGGCGGCGGCTGGCTTCGCCCATGGCCAATCTCCTTGAGGGCAGCAGTATGGCGCAGCCGGCTTCACCACGCCTTGATATGGCTCACGGGCTTGCGGGGGCGGGCCTGGGGCCATAATCTCACCCGACATTCATTCTGGATCATACAGGGGCATTGGCGGATGGGCGAAAAACAGGTCGGCAGCTTCGATTACGTGATCGTCGGCGCGGGGTCGGCGGGCTGCGTGCTGGCCAATCGGCTGTCGGCGGACCCGGATGTGTCGGTGCTGTTGCTGGAGGCCGGGGGCAAGGACAATTACCACTGGATCCACATCCCGGTCGGCTACCTCTACACCATGAACAACCCGCGCACCGACTGGTGCTTTTCGACCGAGGCCGAGGAGGGGCTGAACGGGCGCGCGCTGAACTATCCGCGCGGCAAGGTGCTGGGCGGTTGTTCCTCGATCAACGGCATGATCTATATGCGCGGTCAGGCCCGCGATTACGACCAGTGGCGCCAGATGGGCAATACGGGCTGGGGCTGGGACGACGTGCTGCCCTGTTTCACCAAGTCCGAGGACCATTTCCAGGGCGCCGACGAGCATCATGGCGAGGGCGGCGAGTGGCGCGTGGACCAGCAGCGCCTTTCCTGGGAAATCCTCGACAACTGGATTCTGGCGGCCCAGGAATGCGGTATCCCCAAGACCGACGATTTCAACCGGGGCAATAACGAGGGCGTCGGTTATTTCCAGGTGAACCAGAAGAACGGCTGGCGCTGGACCACGGCCAAGGGTTTTCTGCGCCCCGCCATGCACCGCCCGAACCTGACCGTATTGACCCAGGCCCAGGCGAAGAAGCTGCGCTTCGAGGGCAAGCGCGTGCGCGGCGTCGAGTTCTGGCACAACGGCGAGGATGCCTATGCGGAGGCCGCGGGCGAGTTGATCCTGTCGGCCGGCTCGGTGGCCTCCCCGGTGATCCTCCAGCTTTCCGGCGTCGGGCCGGGCGGGCTGTTGCAAGACCATGGTATCGCGGTGCGGCATGAACTGAAAGGCGTTGGCGAAAACCTGCAGGACCATCTGCAGATACGGCCGGTCTTCAAGGTGAAGAATACCGTGACGCTCAACGAGCGCTCCAACAGCATGCTCGGCAAGATGGCCATGGGGATCGAATACGCGCTGTTCCGTTCCGGCCCGCTGTCGATGTCACCCAGCCAACTCGGTTGTTTCGCGAAAAGCGACCCGGGACGCGAAACGCCCAATCTGGAATTCCATGTGCAGCCGCTGTCGACCGAGAAGCTGGGCGACCCGCTGCATCCGTTCCCCGGTTTCACCGCCTCGGTCTGCAATCTGCGCCCCGAAAGCCGGGGCTATATCCGGCTGCGCGACACCGATCCGCGCTCCAAGCCGGTGATCAAGCCGAACTACCTGTCAACGCCTGGCGACCGCAAGGTGGCGGCGGATGGGTTGCGGCTGGCCCGGCGCGTTTCCGCCGCCCCGGCATTGGCGCGCTTCGCGCCGGAGGAACTGACTCCCGGCGCGCATCTGACCACCGACGAGGAACTGGCCAAGGCCGCCGGCGATATCGGGACGACGATTTTTCACCCGGTCAGCACCTGCAAGATGGGCCAGGACGATCACGCGGTGGTGGACGAGAGGCTCCGGGTGCGCGGGCTGGAAGGACTGCGGGTGGTGGACGCCTCGATCATGCCGACCATCACTTCGGGCAACACCAACTCGCCCACCATCATGATCGCCGAAAAGGCCGCCGCCATGATCCGCGAGGACCGCCTGAAGTGACCGGCCTTGAAAACAAGATCGCCATCGTCACCGGCCATCGCGGCGGCATCGGGGCGGCAATCGCCGAAGTGCTGGGCCGGGAGGGCGCGATTGTCGAGGGGCTGGACCTGCCGGATGTCGATCTCGCCGACCCGGAAGCGCTAAGGCGCGCGGCTTGCGACGTGATTGCGCGCCATGGTGGCGTCGATATTCTGGTCAATAATGCCGGCGTCACCACGCTGGGCACGATCCTCGATACGCCGCTCGAAGAACTCAATCGGGTTTTCTCGGTCAATTTCACCGCGCCCTACCTGCTGATCCAGGCGGTGCTGCCCTCGATGATCGAACGCGGCGGCGGGGCGGTGGTCAATATCGCCAGCGACCAGGCGCTGATCGGCAAGCGGTACAGCGCGGCCTACGGGGCCAGCAAGGCGGCTCTGGCGCAGCTTACCAAAAGCGCCGCGCTGGACTGGGCGGCGTCCGGCGTCCGTTTCAACTGCATCGCGCCGGGCAGTACCGATACGCCCATGTTGCGCGACGTGACGGCGAAGCTGCGGCAACGCTGGCCCGACCGTTTCCCGGCCGGCGTCGATGACGCCTATCGCGATTCCGTACCAATGGCGCGCCTGGCCAACCCGATGGAGATCGCCCGCGCCGTCTCCTTCCTGGCTTCCGACGCGGCATCATTCATCACCGGCGCGGTTATTCCCGTGGATGGTGGAGGAACAGCGCAATGACGGATCGTATCGTACTGGTTACCGGCGGCAGCAAGGGCATCGGCCTGGCCGCCGCGCAAACCTTTCTGGATGAGGGTTGCCGGGTGCTTGTCTGTGCCCGGTCTGACCCCGGCGGGCTGCCGGATGGTTTGATCTTCCATCAATGCGATGTCGGCGACGCGGCCTCTGTGCGCGCGATGTTCGCAGGCGTCGGAAACCGATTGGATGTGCTGGTCAATAATGCGGGCATATCCGGCACCAACCCGATGGGCGCGGACGACGGCGACGAGACCTGGGACGAAATCTTGCGCATCAACCTGACCGGTACTTACCTGTGCGCCAAGGCGGCGCTGCCGTTACTGCCCGACGAAACCGGGCGCATCGTCAATATTTCCTCGTCGCTGGGGATATCGGGTTCGGCGGACCAGTCGGCCTATTGCGCCTCTAAGCATGGCGTCATCGGCTTCACCCGGGCGCTGGCCCTGTCATTGGCCCCGCGCGGCATCACGGTCAACGCAGTCTGTCCAAGCTGGGTGGATACCGACATGGCGGCGCGGCGCTACCCGGAACTTGGAATCGACGCCCAGGCGGCCGCCGCCGGCACGCCCCTCGGCCGCATCGCCACGCCCGAGGATGTGGCCGCGGCGATCCTGTTCCTCGCCAGCCAGGGCGCCCGCCACATCACCGGCCAGATAATCCCCGTGGATGGCGGCGACAGCGCGTGACGGGGCTTGTGAATCTACTGATATTCGCATATTCGGAGCCGGCTTGCGCCGGCAAGTTTTGTGTTTCCCACCCCCTCCCAACCCTCCCCCGCGAGCGGGAGAGGGCTTGATTTCCGCGGCGAATCGCCCCCTCTCCCGCTCGCGGGGGAGGGTTGGGGAGGGGGTGGATAAAAAGAGAGTTGCCGTCGACAGCCAGCGCCTTATTCAATAGATTCACAAGCTCCGAGGAGGGCCAAGGGCCTGTCTTAGCGCGCCTCTAAAATTGCCTCGGCCAGTTCCTGGAAACCCGCGCCGCCCTGGCCCTGGGTGACCCAGGCCGGTTCGGCCGCCAATTGCCCGACGAATTCCCGTACATTGGCCACGCCGACCGCGTTGGGGAAGAAACCGAACATAGGTGCGTCGTTGGGGGAATCGCCGGCGAAGACGATGTCGTCGCGTTGGGTGTCGATATCGCGGTTGAAGAATTCCGCCATGGCGCGCCGTGTCATCGACAGCTTGTCGAAATCGCCGAACCAGCCATTGACGTGGATCGAGCTGACCTTGGCCACCGCGCCGGCGGCCTCGAACAAGGCGACGATCCGTGCGATGGCCTTGTCGTCCAGGCGCTCAACGTCCTCGGCGAAATCGATGGCCAGGTCCTCTTCGCGGTAAGGCTGGTCGGACGCAATCGCCGCGCCCGGCACGGCGGCCGGGATCTCGCGCGCCAGCCGGTCCAGCTTTACCCGGTCGGCGGCGCGTTGCTCGGCGGTTTTCCAGTAGCGCCGGTGCATGAGTCTGGCCTCGTGGTCATAGCGGAAGAACATGGCGCCGTTTTCCCCGACCACGCCGTCCACCGGCCACATGCGCGCGAAGTGATCGCACCAGCCGGCCGGCCGGCCGGTGATCGGCAGCACCCTGATATCGGCCGCCTGCAGCCGTTCCATCGCCGCCAGACTGGCCGCCGGCAGCCGCCCATGGTCGGTGATCGTATCGTCGATATCGCACAGCACGAACCGCACCGCGGCCCTCGCATCGGCGGGAAATTCGCTCAGGGGTCGCATTGTCATGTTCGTCCAGTGCCTCCGGAAACCAGGGCGCCGATTATGCACACCAAGACGCCGCGCGCAAAAACGATAATGCGGGATTGTTCGGGCTCATCCCGATTCTGCCCGACCCGGATCAATAATACCTTGGCGCGGCGTGGCGAGCGGGTGCAGGATGCAGGCTACATGGGAGGGTCGTAATGATGAGCAAGTACGAGGATTACGCAACGGTCTCGAAGGCCTACGACGAGACGCGGGTGCCGATCGGCACGGAGATATTGCTGGGCTGCCTGGGCGCGGCGGGGGCGCCGCTGGCCGATATCCGCCTGCTTGACGCGGGCTGTGGCACCGGCGCTTATTCGCGGGCCATGCTGGGCCATGTGGGGTGGGTCGACGCGGTGGATTTGAACGAGGGCATGCTGGCGGTGGCGCGGGCCAAGCTGGGGCCGGAAGAAGCGGCGGGGCGCATCGCCTTCCACCAGGGCAGCATCGACGCGCTGCCCTTCGCCGACGAAACATTCGACGCCGCGATGATCAACCAGGTGCTGCACCATATCGAGGACGGCGCCGATCCGGCCTTTCCAGCCCTTGCCGCCGTGATCGCCGAGATGGCCCGCGTGCTGCAGCCCGGCGGCGTGCTGGTGATAAACAGCTGCACCCACGAACAACTGCACGACGGCTTCTGGTATTACGACCTCGCGGCGGAGGCCCGCGAAGCCTGCGTCCGCCGCCACATCTCCGCCGAGCGGCTGGCGGCCATGCTAACCGCCGCCGGCTTCCAGATGCGCCCGCCCGCGCCCGCGCTGGATGCGGTGATGCAGGGCGAGGCCTATTTCGACATGACCGGGCCGCTAAGCGAAGACTGGCGCAAGGGCGATTCCTTCTGGGCCCTGGCGACGGACGAGCAGGTGGCGCGGGCCGAGGCGCGGGTGCGTGATATGCAGGCGGCGGGAACGCTTGAGGCGTGGTTCCAGGGCCGCGATGAACGCCGCGAGGGCGTGGGGCAATTCACGTTCTTTTCGGCGGTGAAGTTCACCGAATAGAGCTCGCGCATCGCCAGGCGCAGTTCGTTACGGGTCCTTATGTCGCGGGGGGCTGGTCTGGTGGCGGGGTGGGCTCCGGGGTAGTATTATTGCTTGATACGCGCTGTCTGGCGGTTGTGAGAGAGGGAAACGCTTAACGTTTCCGGGGGAGCCATGGCAGTAACTGACGCGCCGGCGGGCGCGATTGGCCTTGTTGAAATTGCGGTCGCGGTGACCGGCGGGACGGCCTTGGCCGGGCTCGACGGGCATGCCGGGCCGCTGTTCGACGCGCTGCGGCTGGCCCCGCCGCCTTCCGCCACCGGGCTGGTCTCGCGCCCCCTCGGGCGGCTGCATCTCGGCAATGAATTCTGTGAGCGGCTGATCCCGTCGCCGACCCTGCTCAAGCGGGCCATCGGGCTGGCCGACGCGGCCGGGCTGGCGCTGACCCTGGCCACGCCGACCGTGCCCGATGCCGGGCTCGCCAAGCTGCGCCGGCTGTTCCGGATTTTGCCCGAAGGCGCCGAGGTGGTGGCCAATGATTACGGCGTGCTGCGCCTGCTGGCGCGCGAGTTTCCGGCGCTGGAACCGGTGGCGGGCCGGCAGCTCTGCAAGATGATCAAGGACCCGCGTCTGCCGAATGAAAAATGGGCGCGGCTGAACCCGCCCGGCCTGGGGTCGCCGGAGTTCGAGGACATACTGGGACGGTTCGGCGTGCGGCGCGCCGAGCTGGACGTACCGCCCTTTGCCCGGCCGGCCGACCTGCGGGCCGGCGGGCTGGCACTGTCGGTGCATGCGCCCTTCGGCTATGCGCTGCGCGGGCGGGTCTGCCGGATTGGATCGCTGCGCTTCGAGGGCGCGGCCAAGTTCCGCCCGGACCAGGCCTGCGCCAAGGAGTGCCTGGGTTACGCCTGCCGGCTGACGCGCCCGGCGGACCATGGCCAGCATGATCTTGAGAGCTTCCAGCGCGGCAACAGCATTTTCTACCGGCACGATACGGGCATGGGCGAGGCCATGTGGCGGGCGGTCGAGAATGGCTGGATCGATCGCATTGTGCTGGCCGGCGACTGGCGCGAGCCCTGCTTCGGCGAGACAGAAGGAGACCGCCATGCGGATCACGGCCCCCATTAGCCGCGCCGAGGAAGTCGGCCCGATGCTCGCCGCCGGCGCCGACGAACTCTATTTCGGGGTCGTGCCGCTGGGCTGGGCCGAGCGTTTCGGCGTCTCGACGGTCAACCGCCGCACCTTCGGCAATCTCGAGGACGGCGAGCCGTTGCGCCGCGCGGTGGGTGACATCCGTGATGGCGGCGGGCAGGCCTCGCTGGCGCTAAACGGCCAGC
>JADFVY010000454.1 GCA_015222795.1 Pseudomonadota bacterium
AACCGGGTAGACATCCCCATAGCCGACCGTGGTCAGGGTCGCCATCGCCCACCACAGCGCGCGCGGAATGCTGCCGAAGGCCGCCGGCTGGGTCTCGCCCTCGACCAGGAAAAGCGCCGTCGCCGATCCCAACAGCACTGCCAGGGCAAGCAGTGCGCTCAGCGCCAGCTCATAGCGGCGCGCAATCAGGGACCGGTGAAGTAGTCCGATTGCCATGGCCCATTTGCTTTGCCGGGCCAGTGAGACGACACGCAGTAGGCGGGCAAGACGCAGCACGACTCCATAGAATCCGGGAACGGCGAAAATGATGTCCGCCCATAAGGCAAGAATTGCGATGATATCCAGGAGGCAGAACGGCCGGACGGCATATATTATTTTGCCTCGCAAGCCACGGTACCGGGGATTTTCGCCTATGACCCAGAACCGCAAGCCATACTCCAAGGTGAACAGCACGGCGAAAAGCAGGTTGATGGCGAGGAACAATCCCGGCACGGCGTTTCGAATCAGTGGCTCCGAATCGAGTATGGACGACACCACGCTAGCCAGAACAATCCAGAGAATCACCTTATTGAGCGGCGATATCCCTTCCCCCTGCCAGGCTTCGGTATCGATATTTCCATGAATGCGACGGCGCAAATTAGCCGTTGTCCATCGTCCCTCGTTACCATCCTCCATTCGGTGCACCTTCACTCATCATTTAAACAGCGAGCCGAGAATACCGCGCTGCAGGCGGTGTTCACGCTCGCCGCCGGCAACGAGAATATCCAATATATCGCTCAATGCGCCGCTCTCTATATTTGTAAGTCCTCTCGATGATCTGCGCTCGGCGAGTTCGCTGTCAAGCTTATACAATCACTTGCCCGCGCCGCGCATTGCCCTAATCTGTGTAGCTGACAGGGCTGGAGCGGATGCCGGACGGAAGCGAACATATATCGGTAAGGGTTGCGGAGAGCATCGCCGGGATCGGCGAGGCCGGGTGGGACGCCTGTGCTGGCGCCGACGACCCGTTCCTGTCATACGCGTTTCTAAGCGCGCTGGAGGAAGCCGGGTGCGTCTCGGCGGAAAGCGGCTGGCTGCCCCACCACCTGGCTGTCGAGGCGCCGGACGGCTCCTTGATCGCCGTGGCACCGCTCTATGTCAAAGGGCACAGCCAGGGCGAATATATCTTCGACTGGGGCTGGGCCGACGCCTATGAGCGTGCCGGCGGGCGCTATTATCCCAAGCTGCAATGCGCCGTGCCCTTCACGCCGGTGCCCGGCAGACGCCTGCTGGCGAAACCCGGGCCAGGCGCGTCGGCGGCCGAGGCGGCGCTGGCGGCGGGCATGGAAGAACTTGCCGATCGCCATGGCCTGAGCTCCGTCCATGCCACCTTCTTGCCCGAAGACCAGGCGGAAAATTTAGCGGAACGCGGCTGGCTGGTCCGCCACGGCCTGCAATACCACTGGCGCAATCGCGACTATGAAAATTTCGAAGATTTCCTGGCCACCATGATGAGCCGCAAGCGCAAGTCTATCGCCAAGGAAAGACGGCGCGTCGCCGAGGCTGGCATCGACACGCCAATCCTGTGCGGCGCCGACATCAAACCCCACCACTGGGACGCGTTTTATCGTTTCTATGTGGATACATACGACCGCAAATGGGGCTATCCATACCTGAACCGTGAATTTTTCGAGCTGCTTACGGAACGGTTGGGCGAGCGCGTTGTTCTGGTGATGGCGGAACTGGACGGGCGGGTGATCGCCGGGGCCCTGAACCTGCGCGGGACCGATGCCTTGTACGGCCGCAACTGGGGCGCGGAGGGCGATTACAGATTTCTGCATTTCGAGGCCTGCTACTACCGCGCCATCGATTTTGCCATCGAACATGGGCTCCAGCGCGTCGAGGCCGGCACCCAGGGCCCGCACAAGGTACAGCGCGGCTACGAGCCGGTCCGCACCTTCAGCGCCCACCTGATCCGCGATCCCGGCCTGCGCGAGCCCGTCGCCGATTTCATCCGCCGGGAATCGCGGCAGGTAACCCACGAGTTGGAGGCCATGGCCGAAATGACGCCATATCGGCGCGGCGAGGGGTAATTCCCTTCAGTTCTCCACCGAATTGCCCGCCCCCTGCCATACACCCGCCTTAGTTCCCCGCCATTCTCTCGTCACTGCCAAGAACGCAAAAAGGTTCAGCGAGAGGATGATGAGGAAAAGCAGCCAGACCCCGATACCCTGTCAGCGCAAAGGCGCCGCCTGGTGGCGGATGAGCCCAAGCAGGCGGATGCTGGCCGGCTACATCGTCTTTTTCACCGTTGCCTTTCTGATTTTCGATTCAATGATTCTTCTGTCTCTCCTGCCCTGATCCACCATCGGGATCATAA
>JADFVY010000455.1 GCA_015222795.1 Pseudomonadota bacterium
CCCCGACATTCCCGGACCGGGCGGCGAGTTGGGCGGGGATGCCGATGAGCCCTGGACCAGCGGTGGGCAGGATCTGGCAGAGGTCATGGTGCCGCCGAATTCGCCATTGGTCGGCCGCACGTTGGCGCGGATCGGGTTCCGTTACCGGTATCATTGCATCGTGCTTGGCATCGAGCGGCGCAGCCGGATGCTGCGGCGCCGGATTACCGATATAGCGCTGGAGGCCGGCGACGTGCTGCTGATTCAGGGGCGCAGCGACGACGTGATGGCGTTGCGCGGAAGTCGCGACGTCTTGCTGATGGAATGGTCGGCCGCCTCGCTGCCGACGCTGCGCTATGCCAAGCGAGCCAGCGCGATTTTCCTCGGCGTGGTGGCGCTGGCGGCAACGGGCGCAGTCCCCATCGTGGTCGCCGCCGTGACCGGCGCTGCCGCCATGGTATTGAGCGGCGCGCTGGGGATGCGCGACGCGGTGCGAGCACTGGATTACCAGATCATCTTCACCATCGCCGCCGCCTTGGCTCTGGGCGAGGCAATGCAGGAAACCGGGGGCGCAGCCTTTCTCGCCAGCTTGCTGCTCGAGGCGCTGGACGGCGCTTCGCCGGCGGTCGTTCTATCCGCATTCTTCCTGCTTGTCGGTGTGTTCGCCAATATTATCAGCACCAAGGCCACCGCCGTCCTGTTCACCCCGATAGCCGTTGGGGTTGCGCAGGGGATTGACGTTCCGGTCGAGATATTCGCGGTCGCCGTGATTTTTGCCGCCAATTGTTCCTTCGCGTCGCCTATCGGCTATCAGACCAACTTGCTAGTGATGGTGCCGGGTCAATACCGTTTCATGGATTTCGTAAAGGCCGGCCTGCCGCTGCTGTTTATCGTCTGGTTGATTTTCTCGCTGTTCGCGCCATGGTTCTACGGCCTTTAAAGCTTTAGCTCAGAAACTTCGCCCTGATCCCACGCACGGGCCCGCCGCAGCGCAATCGCGAACATGGCGGCCAAGCCGATAAATCCGACCTGAAGGCTGGTGACGATAGCAATCGGCGCCATAACAAGTGGCAACAGCCATACCAAAACCAGAACTTCACGCTCCCCACGCAGCCAACCGTGACGGTAACCGTCCCATGCCAATAAAGCCACCGGAACCGCCAGCAACGTCAGGTCGTAATTGAAAGAATACGGTGTGACCAGAAGCGTTCCCGATACTAGAACCGAAGCGGCAACGGGTGTTGGAACCTTACGCAACCAGACCAACGCCACGGCTGCGGCAACCCCCAGTGCAAGAACCAGTTGAGCCCCATAGGCGAACGCGCTGGGTGAGCCGATAAGGCGCAGTGTAGTGTACAAACCGGGCATTTCGGTCCAGGGCAAAAGACCTTGTTCAACGATTATGCGCACGATTGGAATATCGTTCCAGAATGCAACCCAACTTTCGGTTCCGATCGTTACTGTCGCAACCAGGGCAAAAAGGACAGTCGTGATGGCGGCGGAGAAAAAGGCTGTCCACTGGCGCCCGCAGATCAGGGCGAGCGGAATTAAAAGCCCCATATGCGGCTTGTAACTGAGTAGGCCGAACATTATCCCAGCCAGAACGGGCCGTTTGTCGAGGTACAACACGGCGCCGCCGAACAGTGCGGCGGTCAGAAATCCGTTCTGGCCCTGAAGGAAATTGATATAGGTCCCCGGGAAAGCCAGCGTGACCCATAGCGTCCGCGGCGACGGCGCCAGTTTCCTGACAACCAGGACAAAAGCCAGCAATGTCAGTGACGCCCAGATCAGATAGGAAAATATATACGGAACCAACGCAAGCGGCAGGGTAACGAGTTGAAATGTCGGTGGATAGTGCCACAGGAAAGGCTTGTCGATGCCAGGTACGGTTGCCTGTTCAACCTCGAACAATTTTTGCATATCGAATGCCGCCGCGGGGTCGCCACCGAGAGCCAACTTCGAAGCCGACCAGAATGTCAGGAAATCGTATCCGATCGGCTTTCCCTGCGGATCCAGCATATCCTGTGAAAGCAACATCCAGCTACTTGCCGACAGAATGAAAACCGTGAGAAATATCCGAGGATAGACGGTCAGCCTGCTGACAGTTAGCCAGTGACCGTCGGCGGCCGGCGAGGGGCCGTCTTGCGCTTGCGCCATTAGCTATATCCCTTGTAACACGGTGATCGCCGCGAGATTGAATCGCTTTGTTTATCGGTGGAAAGGATTAATATTTCTCCAATTTTTCCATTGGAGAATACCAGCTTTTCGGAATCGGGTGCCGGGCTTTATCGTTTCGGTATCGACAACTAATTACCGCACCGCAACAATTACGAATTGACGGCCTGCCAAAGGCTTTCTAGTTTCCCGCCCTGCGCTATTTTTGCGGAGTAACGCATACTCGATGCATCGCATCATAGTTTGACTGATAAGGACACGGTCATGACCAGACCGACCCAGAAACCCAACCGATCCTTTTTCTCCTCCGGCCCCTGCGCGAAGCGCCCCGGCTGGTCGGTGGCGGCGCTGTCGGGGGCCTGGACCGGGCGGTCACACCGCGCTGCCGGTGGCAAGGCGAAGCTGGCCGAGGTCATAGACCGTAGCCGCGCCATCCTGGGCATCCCCGACGATTACCGCATCGGCATCGTGCCGGCCTCCGACACCGGCGCGGTGGAGATGGCCCTGTGGTCGCTGCTCGGCGCGCGCGGCACGGACATGTTGGTCTGGGAGAGCTTCGGCAAGGGCTGGGCTACCGACGTCTCCAAGCAGCTGAAACTGGAGGATGTGCGGGTTCTGGAAGCCGATTACGGCGATCTGCCCGATCTCAGCCAGGTCGATTTTGCTCGCGACGTGGTCTTCACCTGGAACGGCACCACCAGCGGCGTCTGCGTGCCCGATGGTGACTGGATCGCCGCCGACCGCGAGGGGCTGACGATCTGCGACGCCACCTCGGCGGCCTTCGCCATGGACCTACCCTGGGATAAGCTGGATGTCACCACTTGGTCCTGGCAGAAGGTGCTGGGCGGCGAGGGCGCGCATGGCATGTTGGTGCTGAGCCCGCGCGCCGTCGAGCGATTGGAGAGTTACAGCCCGGCCTGGCCGCTACCGAAAATCTTCCGGCTCACCAAGGACGGCAAGCTGAACGAGGGCGTTTTCAGGGGCGAAACCATCAATACCCCCTCGATGCTGTGCGTCGAGGACGCCATCGACTCGCTGAAATGGGCGGAAGAGATCGGTGGCCTGCCGAAACTTGTCCAGCGGTCGAGGAACAGCCTGGCGGCGGTCTCTGCCTGGGTCGAAAAAACGCCCTGGGTCGAGTTTCTGGCCGGCGATCCGGCGACGCGGTCCTGCACCTCGATCTGCCTGCGCATCACCGATACCGGCGCGCTGCGTGGCGACGAGGCGGCTGCCGTGCCGAAAAAAATCGCCGCCTTGCTTGAAAAAGAAGGCATTGCCTTCGATATCGGCGGCTATCGCGATGCGCCCCCGGGCCTGCGCCTGTGGGGTGGGGCCACGGTGGAGCCGCTGGATTTGCAGATGCTGATGCCCTGGATCGAATGGGCACATGAAGAAGTTTGCGCCGCCCCGGCGTCAGCTAAATAAACGGGACGAGAGAAAACAATGCCCAAGGTACTGATTTCCGACGATCTAAGCCCGCGCGCGGTCGATATCTTCCAGGAGCGCGGGATCGAGGTCGATGTAAAAACGGGCCTGAACGAAGACGAACTGATCGCGATTATCGGTGATTACGACGGTCTTGCCGTGCGCTCGGCCACCAAGGCGACCGGGAATGTTCTGGAGGCCGCGACAAACCTGAAGGTGATCGGCCGGGCCGGCATCGGGGTCGACAATATCGACGTCGCCGCCGCCACCCAGCGCGGCATCGTGGTGATGAATACGCCGTTCGGGAATTCCATCACCACCGCCGAGCATGCCATCGCCATGATCATGGCGCTGGCGCGCGAATTGCCGGCCGCCAACGCTTCCACCCAGGCCGGCAAGTGGGAAAAAAAGCGCTTCATGGGCGTCGAGGTCTCGGGCAAGACGCTGGGCCTGATCGGGGCCGGTAATATCGGCTCGATCGTCGCCAGCCGCGCGCAGGGGCTGAAGATGCGGGTTATCTCTTACGACCCCTTCCTGTCGCCCGAACGCGCCGAGGATCTGGGGATCGAAAAAGTCGAACTGGACGCACTGTACGCCCGGGCCGACTTCATCACCCTGCATGTGCCGCTGACCGACACGACCCGCAACCTGATCGACAAGGCGGCCTTCGCCAAAATGAAAAAGGGCGTGCGCATCGTCAATTGCGCGCGCGGCGGCATCGTCGTCGAGAAAGATTTGTGCGATGCGCTGGATTCCGGCCAGGTCGCGGGCGCCGGTCTGGATGTTTTCGAGGTCGAGCCGGCGAAGGAGAACGTCCTGTTCGGGCGCGACAACGTGATCTGCTCGCCGCATCTGGGCGCCGCCACCACCGAGGCGCAGGAAAAGGTCGCGCTGCAGGTGGCCGACCAGATGGCGGACTATCTTCTGACCGGCGCGGTGACCAACGCGCTGAACATGCCCTCGGTCACCGCCGAGGAGGCGCCGAAACTGCGCCCCTATATGGCGCTGGCGGAGCTGCTGGGCAGCTTCGCCGGGCAATTGACCGAGACCGGACTGAAGGCCTTTAAGGTGGAGTTCGAGGGCCAGGTGGCGGCGCTGAATACCCGGCCCCTGATGGCGGCCGCCCTGACTGGCCTGCTGCGGCCCCTGCTGGATTCGGTCAATATGGTCAGCGCCCCGGTCATCGCGCGCGAACGCGATATCCACTGCACCGAGATCAAGCGGGATGAAGCCGCAAACTACGAAACCCTGATCCGGCTGACCGTAACCACCGAGCGCGTGACGCGCTCGGTGGCCGGCACGCTGTTCGGCGGTTCGCGACCGCGGATCGTCGAGATCAAGGATATCCCGATCGAGGCGGAAATCGGTCCGCATATGCTGTACATCACCAACAAGGACAAGCCCGGCGTCATCGGCGACCTGGGCCGCACCCTGGGCGAGGCGAAGGTCAATATCGCGACCTTCCATCTGGGCCGCGCGGCGGAGAACGGCGACGCCATCGCACTGTTGCAGGTGGACCATGCGGTGGACAAGGCGCTGCTGGACAAAATCGCCTCGCTCCCGAATATTTTACAAGTGAAGGCATTGGAATTCTGATCCCCCTGGCCCATGTTGGATTTATGCGCTTTTTCGCCCCCCTTCTCGCTATTCTGCCTGCCCTAATTCTGCCCAACATGGCTCAGGCGGCGGGGCTTGGCCCCCAGCCGGTTCTGCTGGGCAAGGTCGATGGTCTGAAGGATATTCTTATTGTCGATGGCGCGCCGGTCCTAAAGGCCGAGGCCGGTGATTACCAGATTTTGCTTATGCCCGACGGCAAGCTGGCTCTGGCGCCCCTGCCTTCGCCGGAATTGGAGGTCACGCCGACGCCCCCCGACATCATTCCCCATGCTCGCATCGTACAGGGCGCGAGGGATATCCGCGCCACCTGGTTTGCGTCACCGACCGAACGTTATGATCATGGCGTGCTGGGCGACCACATCGAAGCGGCGGCCCTGAAGGTGGAAACAGCGGCGGGTGAGATCCTGTCGCATGAATTGTCCGGTGAGTCGGTATTCGAGGATCTGACACCGCGCCTGGCCGATATCGACGGCGACGGGCGGGATGAAATAATCGCGGTGCGCAGTTACGTGGATCGCGGCGCGGCGGTTGTCCTGTTCGGCATCCGCGATGGTGAACTGGTCCGGCTGGCTGAATCCGACCCGATCGGGATGCCCAATCGCTGGCTGAACCCGATCGGCGCCGGCGATTTCGACGGCGACGGAACGTCGGAGATCGCCGTCATCCAGACACCGCATATCGGCGGCATCCTGATCCTCTACCGCTGGCAGGGCGAACGCCTGATGGAAACCGCCCGTAGATTCGGATTTTCCACCCACGCCATGGGATCCACGGTGCTAGGCATGTCGGCGATCCTCGACATCGACGGTGATGGCGGCGACGAGATCCTTGTCCCGGATCAGGGTCGGACGGATTTGAAGGCGGTCAGTTACGCTGGCGGTGTTTTCCGCGTCCTCTGGTCGGTTCCCAACGACGCAAACATCGCAACCTCCATCGTCACCGCCGACCTGGACGGGCATGGCGGCGCCGATATCCTCTACGGCCTCGCCGACGGATCGGTATTGCTCTTGCCCCGCTGAGAGTCTTCTTCTCTCGATTTCGCGAGGCAACGCGGCTATATCTGTAACCAGCATTGGTCTTGCAGGGACAGGTTTTCGCGATGGTACGCAAGTTGGCCGCCATACTGGCTGCCGATGTCGTCGGCTACAGCCGGCTCGTCGGGCTGGATGAGGCAGGGACGCTGGCGGCCGTGAAATCCTGCCGGACGGAACTGATCGAGCCGTCGGCCACCCGGCATGGTGGACATATCGTCAAGTTAATGGGGGATGGCATTCTGGCCGAATTTCCCAGCGCCGCCGCTGCGGTCGAATGTGCAAACGACATACAGGCCGGGATGGAGCGGCGCGGTACCGATATCGCAGACGACCGGCGCCTCCTGCTGCGTATAGGCGTCAATCTTGGCGATATCGTCTTCGAGGACGGTGATATTTTCGGCGATGGCGTCAATATTGCGGCGCGTCTTGAGGCACGGGCCGACCCCGGCGGTATCCTGATGTCCGGCGCGGTTTACGATCAGGTCCGGAACAAACTGGATCTCGCGTTTGAGTCCGTCGGCGAACTCGACCTGAAGAATATCGCCGAACCGATACGCGCCTATAAGGTTGCGGCCGACTCGTCGGTGGCGTCGACGACCCCCTCCGTGAAATCATCCGACGAACCGCTCTTGCCCGACCGGCCCTCGGTCGCGGTACTGCCCTTTGCCAATATGAGTGGCGATGCCGATCAGGAATATTTCTCGGACGGCATTACAGAGGACATCATCACCGAGCTTTCCCGCTTCCGGGACCTGTTCGTCATCGCGCGCAATTCAAGCTTCACCTACAAGGGCCGCGCCGTGAATGTGCGGCAGGTCGGGCGCGAACTCGGCGTCCATTATATTCTGGAAGGTAGTGTCAGGCGCGCCGGCGATCGGATTCGGGTAACGGCGCAGCTTGTCGATGCCGAGACCGGGCATCATATCTGGGCCGAACGGTATGACCGGCAACTCGAAGATATTTTTGCCGTCCAGGACGAGTTGACTGAAACGATCGCGGCGACGCTGGAAAGACAAGTAGGGACGGCGGCCCAGCAACGCGCCGCCCGTAAGTCGCCGCAAAATATGCGAGCCTATGATTTCATTCTGCGCGGACAGGCGATCATCGCCCTTAGCTATCAGGACAACCTGCGCGCCCGGGAACTATATGAGAAAGCGCTTCGACTCGAGCCCGACAGCGCGCGGGCCTGGGTGTCGCTGGCCAACACGCATATGCTCGATTTCACCAGCGGATGGGGCGAGTCGCCGCGGGATTCTCTCGACGAGGCGTTGAAGCATGCGCGAAAGGCGGCGCAACTGGACAGCGCCGACAGCTTTCCACAGAGGCTCCTGGGAAACATGTGCGCCATGA
This sequence comes from Pseudomonadota bacterium, assembly GCA_015222795.1. GTDB lineage: Bacteria > Pseudomonadota > Alphaproteobacteria > UBA8366 > JADFVY01 > JADFVY01. The sequence continues at coordinate 7,581 of JADFVY010000455.1, forward strand.
AGGGACAGCCTGACGAAGCGCTGAGTTATGTGCAGCGTGCCTTGCGTCTGAATCCGAATGACGCCCACGCCCACGCCTCGCTTGCCCAGCTTCATACCTATCTGGGGAAACACGATGTGGCGATCGATGAGATCGCGACGGCAATGCGGCTGAACCCGCACCATCCGTCCTGGTATTTGTGGCATCAAGGATTTGCGTTGGTAATGGCGGGTGACAGTGAAGCAGCCGTAAAGTCCCTTAAGGAGGCGCTCTCGAAATATTCGGGATTCGTCACCCCGCACAGGCATCTGGCGGTCTGCTATATGCGACTTGGCCGGGAAAATGAAGCGAATGATGAAGTTGCGGAAATCATCAAACTCGATCCGGCCTATAACCTGAAACGTCTGGCCGAGCGCCTGCCGTTCAAGGATCCGGCCCAGCGCGACGGCTATCTCGATGATTTGCGCCACGCCGGCGTGCCCGAAGAGTGACATCGCGTCCCTTGCCCCGGCGCGCTAAAAGCTGTATCTCACGGCGGGCTGTTTTTAGGATCGCGACGGAACCACAGCGAACCCACCATGAATGACTCTACCAAAAAGGCTTTGCTGCCCGATGGGCTGCGCGACGTGCTGCCGCCGGATGCGGCGCATGAGGCGGCGGTTGCGGCGCGGCTTGTGGGCGCCTTCGCGGCGCGTGGATACCAGCGCGTCGACCCGCCGCTGGTGGAATTCGAGGATTCGCTGTTGGACGGCGCCGGCCAGGCGATGGCGACCGGCACCTTCCGCCTGATGGACCCGGTCAGCCAGCGCATGATGGGGGTGCGCGCCGATATGACGATCCAGGTCGCGCGCATCGCCGCGACAAGGCTGGCCAACGCGCCCAGGCCGCTTCGTCTTGCCTATGCCGGCAATGTGCTGCGGGTCAGGGGCAGCCAGCTTCGCCCCGAGCGCCAGTTCATGCAGGCCGGCGTCGAGATCGTTGGGCCCGAGGAAGCCGCGGCGGATGCCGAGATTATCCTGCTGGCCACGGATGCGCTGGGCGAGGCGGGTGTCGAAAATCTTTCCGTTGATATCAATCTGCCGACGCTGATCCCCGCGCTCTGCCGCGCCCTGGACCTGGACGAGGAAACCCAGGTCGCGCTGCGCGAGGCACTCGACAGCAAGGATGCGGCGGCCGTGGCGGTGGCGGGCGGACAGGCGGCGGAGTGGCTGGGGGCGCTATTGCGGGCGACCGGCCCGGTCGATAAGGCGCTGGCGGCGCTCAAGGCGCTAAATCTGCCAGCCAAGGCGTCGGCGGAATGCGACAGGCTGGAAGAGGTCGTCGGGTTGATCCGCGCGGCGGCGCCGGACTTGACCCTTACCGTCGATCCGGTTGAACATCGCGGCTTCGAATATCAGACCGGCCTCAGCTTCACTGTCTTCGCCCGCGGCGTGCGCGGCGAGATGGGCCGCGGCGGGCGTTATCACGTGACAGGCAACGGCGAGCCGGCGACCGGCTTCTCGCTGTTCCTGGATAGTGTTTTGCGGGCCCTGCCGCATCCTGGCAACGGGCGCAGCCTCTATCTGCCGTATGGCACGGACGCCGCTCGTGGCGCCGCGCTCCGCGCCGAGGGCTGGGTCACCGTCGCGGGCCTGACCCCCGAATCCGACCCGGCCGCCGAGGCGTGGCGGCTGGGCTGCACCCATATCCCGCGGGACAATGAAATCGCCGAACTCGGCGGTAGTTCCGATAATTCTAACTGAGGTCACAACGCAATGAGCAATGTGGTGGTCGTCGGCTCGCAATGGGGCGACGAGGGCAAGGGAAAGATCGTCGATTGGCTCAGTGAGCGGGCCGAATATGTCGTGCGCTATCAGGGCGGGCACAATGCCGGGCATACCTTGGTCATCGACGGCAAGACCTACAAGCTGAGCCTGTTGCCGTCGGGCATCGTGCGCGAGGGCAAGATGTCGATCATCGGCAACGGCGTGGTGGTCGATCCCTGGGCGCTGCTGGACGAAATCGAGCGCGCCCGTGAGCTCGGCGTGGACGTGTCGCCCGCCCGGCTGAAGCTGGCCGAAAACGCGCCGCTGATCCTGCCGCTGCATCGCGAGCTCGACCAGGCGCGCGAAGCCTCCAATACGATCAAGAAGATCGGCACCACCGGGCGCGGCATCGGACCGGCCTATGAGGACAAGGTGGCGCGGCGCGCCATCCGGGTCTGCGACCTGGCTGACCGCAAGGCGCTGGAGGCCAAAATCGACCGCCTGCTGGCTCATCATAATGTTCTCAAGCGCGGCATGGGTCTGCCCGAGGTTGACCGCAAGAAGCTGCTGGATTTGCTGCTGGAGATAGCGCCGCGCATCCTGCCTTATGCGGCCAGCGTCTGGCAGGAGCTGGACCGCGCCCACAAGGCCGGCCGGCGTATCCTGTTCGAGGGCGCGCAGGGTTTTCTGCTGGATATAGACCACGGCACCTATCCTTTCGTCACCTCGTCGAACACAGTGTCGGGCGCGGCCGCCGCGGGGTCTGGCATGGGGCCGGGCAAGCTGGGTTATGTGCTGGGCATCACCAAGGCCTATACCACGCGCGTCGGCGAGGGACCCTTCCCGACCGAACTGGAAGACGAGATCGGCCAGACGCTGGGTGAGCGCGGGCATGAGTTCGGCACGGTCACGGGGCGCAAGCGCCGCTGCGGCTGGTTCGACGCGGTGCTGGTGCGCCAGGCGGTCAAGATCGGCGGTATCAATGGCATCGCGCTGACCAAGCTGGACGTGCTGGACGGCATGGATGAACTGAAGGTCTGCATCGGCTATCGCGTGCATGGCCAGGAATACGATTACTTTCCCGCTTCCATGGCCGACCAGGCGGTGGCCGAGCCGATCTACCAGACCATGGAAGGCTGGAGCGAGAGCACCGAAGGCGCGCGCTCCTGGGCCGACCTGCCGGCCACGGCGGTAAAATATATCCGCCGCATCGAGGAGTTGATCGAGGCCCCGGTGGCGATGGTATCGACCAGCCCGGAACGCGACGACACCATCCTGGTGAAGGATCCGTTCGAGGGTTAAGGCTACCCAAAACCTGTTTCGCTGGCCCCGTTTTCGCGGGGATGCGCTTTATATTGTCAGGAGACTATTATGAGCAATGTATTTCATGTCGCTTTTCCCGTGCGCGACATCGCCGAGACCCGGCGTTTTTATGGCGAAACCCTGGGATGCGGCGAAGGCCGTAGCGCCGATTCCTGGGTCGATTTCGATCTCTACGGCCATCAGGTGGTCGCCCATCTCGATACCGCCATGCGCGATGCCGTGGCCGTGCGCAACCCGGTCGACGGCCATAACGTGCCGGTACCGCATTTCGGCGTGGTGCTGGACTGGGACGAATGGCACAAGCTGGCCGACCGCCTGAAGGCCGCCGGCGCCGAATTCGTCATCGAGCCCTATATCCGCTTCGAAGGAGAAACCGGCGAGCAGGCCACCATGTTCTTGCTGGACCCGTCGGGCAACGCGCTGGAATTTAAATCCTTCAAGGACATGAGCCAGCTCTTCGCGGCGTAGGAAGAAGGCAGGTCAGGACGTTGCGAGGCCGCTCGGTTCCGGCTATTCCTGGCCGTCTATCCGCTCGCCCTTGCCGTACCTGGCGACCACCTCGATCTTCCCCGCGATGTGCCGGTTGAATTCCGCCAGTTCCCCGGCGGGCACCCACAATTCCTTGTGCGCCTCGCCACCGGCCAGTTCGACGTCGTAGCGGGCGGCGAAGGCGTCGTCTATTTCGAAGCGGGTAACATAGCCGCTGAATCCCGCATCCTCGCGGGTGGAGTTCCAGTCGCGGGCGATCTTTTCGGCGTAGTCGAAAGTCAGCACGGGATAGAAGATTGGCTGGTCGGGCAGGCGCGGCGGCCATGCCTTCCAATCGGATTCGGCGACCAGCGCCAGCTCCTTCGGGCCGGTGGGGCGATAGAGGATCATTTCGGAGGCCTTGGATAAAGAAAGGGGGAAGGGGTTTCCCCCCCTTCCCCGATTACGCAAACTCGCTGATCGGCAGACGCTGCTCACGCGCGGCGTTGCGCATGTTTTTTTGCAGTTTTTCGAAGGCGCGGACCTCAATCTGGCGCACCCGCTCGCGGCTGATGTCATAGACCTTGCTGAGGTCCTCCAGCGTCACCGGATCGTCCTTCAGGCGGCGCTCGGTCAGGATATGGCGCTCGCGCTCGTTCAGGGTGCTCATGGCGTCGGTCAGCAGCGCGCGGCGCTTGTCCATTTCGTCCGCCTCGGCGATCACGACTTCCTGATTGTCGGACTCGTCCTTCAGCCAATCCATCCATTCGCCGTCGCCGTCCTGACGCAAGGGTGCGTTCAGCGAATGATCGCCGCCGGAAAGGCGCCGGTTCATGCTGACGACGTCCTTCTCGCTGACGCCCAGCGTGGTGGCGATCTTCTCGACGCTTTCGGGCGGCATGTCGCCATCGTCGATCTCGCGCAACTGACCCTTCAGCCGGCGCAGATTGAAGAACAGCTTCTTCTGCGCGGCCGTGGTGCCCATTTTCACCAGCGACCAGCTATGCAGGATATATTCCTGGATCGAGGCGCGAATCCACCACATGGCGTAGGTCGCCAGGCGGAAGCCGCGCTCGGGATCGAAACGCTTGACCGCCTGCATCATGCCGACATTGCCTTCCGAGATCAGCTCGGCGACCGGCAGCCCATAGCCGCGGTAGCCCATGGCGATCTTGGCCACCAGCCGCAAATGGCTGGTCACCATGCGCGAGGCGGCTTCGGAATCGTCATGCTCCCGCCAGGCCTTGGCGAGCATATATTCCTCTTCCGGCTGCAGCATCGGGAATTTCCTGATTTCCTGCAGATAACGCTGAAGGTTGCCCTCGGGGCTGACGACGATACTTGGTACGGATGCCATGACGTGGCTGTCTCCTTAGCTGTTCGGTCCGACGTTTAGGCCCTGACCATGGCCATTCGGGCCGCGGCGGGCTTTTTATGTTTTTCTAATGTAGGGCGGATATTCTGACTTCCCCTCCGACCTCCACCCGCGAACAAATGCGGTACACTCTATATAGGTAGCCATCATATGGATTCCAAGATGTCGCACAGCGATTTCATATCATTGGGCAATTCACTCTCGAAACTAAGCATTTCCTTGCTTTCCGGATGCTTGAAGGCCAGCAGCCTTGCATGCAGGGCCTGGCGGTGGAAACCGCGCATCGCCTCCACGACGTTATCAGGCAGCCCCTTGACCCGCGCCTTCGTGGCCCGGCCATAGAGTGGGTCGCCGACCAGCGGATACCCGAGATGGGTCATATGCACCCGTACCTGATGCGTTCGCCCGGTCTCCAGCCGGCATTCAACGAGGCTCGCCCAGACCCCGTAGCGTTTCACGATCCGGTAGTTGGTGGCGGCGGGCTTGCCCTTGCCTTCCGGCACGATCGCCATCTTCTTCCGGTGCCGCGGGTCGCGACCTATATTGCCCTCGATTCGGCCCTGGCTGGGCATCGGCATGCCCCAGACCAACGCCAGATAGGCGCGCTCCGCCGTGCGTTTCTCGAACTGGCGCGACAGCGCGTGATGGGCGAGGTCGGTCTTGGCCGCCACCATGACGCCGCTGGTGCCCTTGTCCAGCCGATGCACGATGCCCGGGCGGCGCACGCCCCCGATTCCTGACAGACTATCCCCGCAATGGGCGATCAGCGCATTGACCAAGGTCAAATCCAGGTTTCCTGGCGCGGGATGAACCACCAGTCCGGCTTGCTTATCGATCACGATCAGCTCGGAATCCTCATAAAGGATATCGAGCGGGATTTCCTGTCCCTCGGGCTCGCAGGGCGCGGCTTCCGGCACCTGCGTGGTGAAGGTCTGTCCGGGTTTGACCCGGTATGACGGCTCGGTTATGGTCGCGCCGTCGCCGCTTACCCGGCCTTCCTCGATCAACGCCTTCAGGCGGGTGCGGGAAAAATCGGGATGGCGCGCGGCCAGGACGCGGTCGAGCCTCTGCCCGGCCTCGGCCTCTTCAATTCTGTGGTTTAACATTTCCGCTGGCGCCGTCATTTCGGGCCGATACTGGGCAAATTCATGCAAGCACTCAAGGCTCTCGTAATTTTCCTGGGCGTACTCATCGTAATAGGGATGGGTGTCCTCGCCTATGGCATAATGCTGAAATTCGGAGAATGGCAGGCGAAAAATGACGGTGAGGCAATGTCTCTCGCCGAAATTGCGCCATCCGCCCCGGTCCCGGTCGTGACGGAGGTCTGGACCAGCGACCTGAAAGTCGTCGTTCCCGCTGGCGCCCGGGTGGCCGAAACCGTTATCGCCGACGGCCAGCTGATCGTGCGGCTTTCCCTGTCCGATGACAGTCAGCGCTACCTGATCTTCGATCTGGGCACGGGCAAGCAGATCGGCGCTATTGAGTTGCAGCCGGGCGGCGCGCAATGAATTTCGCCAGCGACAACACCGCCGGTTTCTGCCCCGGGATGCTGGAAGCCCTGGCCCGCGTCAACGAAGGCCGCGCCACGCCCTACGGCAATGACGAGGTGACGGCCCGCGCCAAGGATCGTATCGCCGAGGTTTTCGAAACCGAGGTCGAGGTCTTCCCGGTCGCCACCGGCACGGCGGCCAACGCGCTGTCGATCTCGCTGCTGGCGCCGTCCTGGGGGGCGGTCTGGTGCCATCCGGAAAGCCATGCCAACACCGACGAATGCGCCGCGCCGGAATTCTATACCGGCGGCGCCAAGTTGATTTCGGTGCCGGGCGACCATGGCAAGATATCGGCCGATGGGCTGGCCAAGGCGCTGGAATATGCCGGCCATCGCGGCGTGCATGAGGCCCTGCCCTCGGCCGTGACCATCAGCCAGGCCAGCGAGGCCGGAACGATCTATACGCCCGGCGAGGTCGCCGCGATTTCCGAACTCTGCCGGGGCCACGGCCTGGGTCTGCATATGGACGGCGCGCGCTTCGCCAATGCGCTTGTCGCACTGGGCTGCAG